>JANQHV010000678.1 GCA_028282505.1 SAR324 cluster bacterium
ACCTGCAAACAGCACGAGTCAATTTTTTTGGTGTTTGGGCAGAGGTGCAAGAGGCCATCTCTGAGGTCATTGACAAAATCAGCCTGGAGGATATTTTACAACGAGAAACAGAGGTGCTCTCTCGCAAAAATTATAATTTGATCTATCACATTTAACTCATGTTACGTGTACAGTTTTTGCAAAAAGTTCATCTTTGATCAAAGCTCACAGTTCCTCACTTGAAAGTATCCAGGAGTCAAGAGTCAGAATGAAAGCCTGAGTGACTTGCTTCTTCTGAATCCTATAATCCTTTTAAATTCTTTGGATAAATTACAAATTAGCTTATTGCAAATTTTACTCACATAACGTCAGACATTTACTGTCAATTTTTTAGGAAACTATGGGAAACATTTACAAAAACATTACAGAAACTATCGGAAACACACCATTAGTCCAACTCAATCATGTCACAAATGGGCTATCGGCCACAGTTTTAGTCAAAGGTGAGTTATTCAACCCAGGAGGAAGCGTTAAAGACCGAATCGGTCTAGCCATGATCGAGAAAGCAGAGAAGGAAGGAAAGATCAATCAAAACACCATCATTGTCGAACCAACTTCGGGCAACACCGGTATTGCCCTGGCAATGGTTGCCGCAGCCAAAGGTTATCGTTTGATCTTAACCATGCCGGAATCGATGAGTTTGGAAAGAAGGAACCTGCTCAAAGCCTTTGGCGCTGAACTGGAGTTGACGGATGCCAGCAAAGGCATGAAGGGCGCTATCGAAAAAGCAGAAGAAATTTGTTCTAACACCGAGAATGCTTTCATTCCCCAGCAGTTTGAAAACGAAGCCAACCCAGAAATTCACCGAAAAACAACCGCAGAGGAAATCTGGAACGACACGGATGGCAAGGTTGACATCATTGTAGCCGGAGTGGGGACGGGTGGTTCCATCACGGGTATTGCCTCTGTCATCAAAGCCAGAAAACCTTCTTTCCAAGCAATTGCGGTGGAGCCCACCGATTCGCCTGTTCTGTCGGGTGGTCAACCCGGCCCCCACAAGATCCAGGGCATCGGAGCCGGTTTTGTGCCAGGAGTATTGGAGACGGACTTATTGGATGAGATTATCCAAATCAGCAACGACGACGCCTTTGCCACCAGCAGGCAACTGGCCAGAGAAGAAGGCATCCTGACAGGCATTTCAGCAGGCGCCAATGTCTGTGCGGCATTACAAGTGGCCGCACGAGCAGAAAATAAAGGAAAAACCATTGTCACCATACTCTGTGACACTGGAGAACGTTATCTCAGCACGACCCTGTTTGAATAGGAGAACATCATGATACACTATCAACTACCATCCAGTTTACCTCAGGATATTTCTCAATTTCAGGAAGACATTGCCTCCTTCCAAGAGGGAGCCATCCATGGAACCGCTTTCAAAGCAAAGCGTGTCAAAATGGGAGTCTACGGAGAGCGAGGCGATCAAACACACATGATCCGCATCCGCTGTGCCGGCAATGTGGTCACGCCCAAACAACTGGTCAAAGTTGGTGAGTTGGGAAAACGGTATGGCAAACCCTGGGCCCATGTCACCACCCGTGCCGAGTTGCAAATCCATCATATTGCCCTGGAAAATGTGATGCCCATCATTGAAGAATTAGAGCAGGTTGGTCTTGCCACTAAAGGGGGAGGTGGCAACACCATCCGCAATATCTTCACCAATGCCGATTCAGGCGTCAATCCCAATGAAGTTTTTGATGTCCAACCCTATGCCATTGCCCTGACCAATCGTTTGATTGCCGAAGCCGACAGCTTTGAATTGCCCAGGAAATTCAAAACAACTTTCAGTTCTCTGGCAGAAGATACGGCCTATTGCACTATCCAGGATCTGGGCTTCATTGCCACCACCACGGCAAAAGGAGAAAAAGGATTTCAAGTTTATATAGGAGGTGGTCTCGGTGCCAAACCCAAACTGGGTGTTTTGCTCCACGAATTTGTGCAAGAAAATAAGATTTTTCAAGTGGCTAAAGCCATCAAAACTGTATTCCACTCTCATGGAAACCGCAAAGCCAAGAACCATTCACGGATTCGCTTTCTCATTCATGAAGATTTGGGAATTGAACGTTTCAAGGAGTTGTATTTTCAAGAATTTTATAAGATTTTGGGCGATTCTGCCTATGATTTGGAGATCACTCCCATTGACAATACAGAAAACTTAAACCGCAGCTTTGAGATAGAGCCTGTCACAGAAGAGATCGAAGGATATGAACGCTGGTATCAAAATAATGTGAGCGCCCAAAAGCAGGAAGGTTTGTATTGCTTTCGGCTTCCCTTGCGTTTAGGTGACCTCGCTACGGAAGACTGCGCCCGGCTTGAAGAAATACTGCGTCCCTTTGGTGACAATGTGCTGCGCTGCATCGACAACCAGAATCTACATGTCAGGAATATTCCCCAGGCCTATTTGAAAAATGTTTATCAGGGACTAAAAACCTTGGACACGCTTTCGGATAAGCCGATTCTCTATGGCAACATGATCCCCTGCACCGGTGCTCAAACCTGTAAGCTTGGCATCAATTTTCCACGCCCGGCTTCTACCGCCATTTTTAAGCATTTGGATCAACAATCCATTGAATATGACCTTTTGTCCGACGTTCGGATTCATATCAGTGGCTGTCCCAACTCCTGTGCCAACCACTGGAAAGGCGACCTCGGTTTTTTTGGGAAAGTGCGACGTGAAGGAGGACATCCCGTCCCTACTTATAATGTCCTCGGTGGTGCCAAAATCAAAACAGGAGAAACTCATATTGCTGAACACATTGGCTGGGTCCATTCCAAAGACATGCCTCAATTTTTAGCCAAAGTACTGGCTGAATACGAACGCTATCAAAAAGCGCACGATTCGGATACGGACTTCCATGCGTTTTGGAACGATCAGGGGAAAGAGTTCATCACCAATCTCTGCGTTGAAGAGTTCAACAGCATCCCTTCTTTTGATGAAGACGTGAGCTACTATTTTGATCATGGCGCCACTGAAAAGTTTTCCACCAAGGGCATGGGCACGGCAGAATGTTCTGCTGGCATGTATGACATGCTCGATGTGGACAGTAAGGCGATTAAAGTCAATCTGAAAATCATTGCCACCTGGCAGGAAAATGAAGAATCGTTGAAAAAAACCCTGCAGGATACCGTCTTTTTCTCATCCCGCATCTTGCTCATCACCAGAGGCCAGGAAGCCAAAACCGACCAGGAAGCCTACGATCTTTTCTTAAAGCATTTTGTCGATAAAGGCTTGGTCGGCGAAGAACATCGCAACATTGTCGAACAAACCAAGGCAGGAGCGGATTTGTTGCCAAACAAAGACGCTGTTGTGGCCCTCGGCAAAACCGTGGTGGATCTCTATAAGAGCATGGACAACACCATGCGCTTTCCCGGTGAAAAAGAAAACTTTGCCATCAACATGGATGCCAAGAAAGAAGTTCCCGCCAAAACAGCCGCTTAATTTTTTCTATCACCTTGTCCCTCTCTCCAAAGAGAGGGATGCCGTCCACAAAGATCGACCACTATAAATTTTCAAATTTTGAATAAAGATTAGGAATCTGCTATAGTGCCGTGAATTAGGTTTTGTTTGGCATCCTCTTTGCCCATGAGACAATCTCCCGAAAACTGTCATGCTGAGCGTAGTCGAAGCATCTCAGAGACCCTTCGACTACGC
>JANQHV010000681.1 GCA_028282505.1 SAR324 cluster bacterium
GCGTAGTCGAAGGGTCTCTGAGATGCTTCGACTACGCTCAGCATGACAGTTTTCGGGAGATTGTCTCATGGGCAAAGAGGATGCCAAACAAAACCTAATCCACGGTACTATAAGTATAATTTTTTCAATAAATTATTATTCCGATTTAATCCATATTTAAATATTGCCCACTTGGGAATGTCACTAGATTCCGAGGCAAGCTTAGAATGATTGAATTAGCAAATTATGCTCGACTGGATAGTCACTAATTAAATGATGGTATGATATATCAGGCCGCAAGTCACATTGCTTTTCAGCTCAACCAATTCCTAAAACAAACTTTCGATCTCAATGAAGACATTGTTTTAGTGTCCAATTTAGTGGGGTCCGATGGCAATACGGCTTCTCACATTGACAACAAGCTCGTTATTTTTTTGGTGAATCTTTCAAAAGAAACAGCACCTTATAGCCAGAATGGATTTTCATCAGGAGGGGGAGCGCGTCGCAGTGTGGTTTCCAGTCCTCCCATTTACCTTGATTTATATCTCATGGTAGCGGCTAACTTCAACGGTTCTAATTATCTCGAAGGTTTGAAATTTATTTCTTACGCCATCAATTTCTTTCAGCGTATGCCGGTATTTGACCATCATAATTCACCAGACTTAGACGCTAACATTGAAAAGCTGACGATGAATATTGTGAACGTTAATTTACACGATTTAGGGAGCTTGTGGGGAATGGTCAATGGCAAGTATCTGCCTTCGGTTTTATATCAGGTGAGACTGCTCACTTTTCAGTCGGGAGACATACAGAAACAGGTTTCTATCCTGGATGCTCCTCAAACGGATACACAGCATCAAAGTTAGTCATCGTATGGAACATTACCAATCTCTTTTTCAAATTAAAGTGACCCATACTTATTTTGTGGAAAAATTATTAAAAAATTTAACTTTTGAGCCTTCGATAAAAACGTTAGCCATCCTACGCAATGCTCATTTGCACATGAAGCTAGGATTGGGGGGAGTACATCTGTTTTTTAATACAGATCGGATGGACGTGCTGAAATCAATGGCATTGAATGCTGATGAACCACTGATATTGGCTTTTAAAGTCCATGTTCAGGAGCCTTACTTTTTGAATTATACGACACCTTCATTTTCCAAACAAAATGCTATCTTATTTTTTAATAACGCAAACAAAGCTATCCGGGACACCTATACATTGCAGTTGCATAAGAAACAATTTGTCTCATCTTCAGATTTTATCTCCTTAAATTCGGAGGATTTACAAAGTCTATTGAGTCTCCATGAATGGAAGACAAAGACCAATTCGTTTTTGTCATCCTTTCTGGTGGGGATTTATTTGACAAAAGAGGATTTGGATAAAATCGAATTGCATCCGGAACGCTCTGGTGTTTTGTACGAGATTCATTATCAGGCCAGGAAAACGTATTGGACTTATTATTTGTTAAGACATTTTTCTCAGCCAAACATGTCTATTGTTGATTTGGATCAGAAGGTGTCTTTCCAGGCTCAGGGCACGTCATCGCTGCCAGGAGGGCGGAAAGCCCTGGTCTTTCGATCCAATCAACCAATAGCATTGCAAGAGAAATCAAGCTGCCGCTTTCAGTTGAGAGAGGAGAAAGAAAGTGGTCATAAAGTACTGATAAAAAGGCTGCCGGTTGCTGCGGTTGATTCGATTTATCAGGAAGTTGTCGATCAGGATCGCATCTCTTTATCAGAGATATACATTAACTAATTAAGAAAGGAATATATGGGTCAAATGAAAACACCTGGGGTTTATATTGTGGAAAAGAATGCATTTCCCAATTCGGTTGTAGAAGTAGCAACCGCAGTCCCAGCCTTTATCGGATACACAGAAAAAGCTGAAAATAATAAGAAATCGCTGGAGAAGCAGCCTTGGCGTATTTCGTCAATGGCTGAATACGAAAAGAGTTTCGGAGGGCCTCCGAAGCCTCAATTTTCATTTGCAACAATAGCAACCAATGACACTCCAAGTGCATTCTTGTCGGTATTGTCTATAGATGGCACGAAATATAAACTCACCTGGGAAGGTCAAAAATATTTGTTATATTACAGCATGCGCTTATTTTTTCAGAATGGAGGAGGGCCATGTTATATTGTATCGGTTGGCCAGTATGGCGAAAACATTGAGAAAAGCACTTTACTTGAAGGGTTACCCCCTCTTGAGAAAGAGCAGGAGCCGACGATGGTGGTTATTCCCGAAGCTATTCGATTGTCCGAAGCCGACTGTGCAACGGTACAGCAACAATGTCTGATGCATTGCGGTCAAAAAATGAAAAACCGTGTTGCTATTGTGGACGTATGGGACGGCTATAAGCAAAAAAAAGAGTGTATTCCAAACTTCCGTAATGGTATCGGATCAGATAACCTCGACTTTGCTTCGGTTTACTATCCCTGGGTCAATACCACGATTGTTTCCAATACCGAGTTGACCTTCAATAATCTGGATCAGACTGGTCAAACTTCATTAAAGACAGTCCTTCAAGAAGAATTAAAGAATGTCTTGGATGCTCTTCCTGATGTTGAGAAATTAGGTGCCGCCACAACTGGTGGAGCAACTGAGACAACTGCCGCAACTGGTGGAGCAACTGAGACAACTGAAACTCCAGAGAAACAAGAAGAACGCATTGATAAAATGCTAAGGCAAATCAGTCCAACTTACATGCACATTTTAAAGTTGATGACAGAACAACTCAACCTGTTTCCTCCTGCCGCCGCAATGGCTGGCGTGTATACGAAAGTAGACGATTCCCGTGGTGTCTGGAAAGCTCCGGCAAATGTCAGTCTCAATTCTGTAATATCTCCGGCAGTGAATATTACCAATGAGGAGCAAGAAGATCTCAATGTCACCACCACTGGTAAATCCGTGAACGCAATCCGTCCTTTTATTGGAGAAGGAACCATGGTATGGGGAGCACGCACTCTGGATGGAAACAGCCTGGATTGGCGTTACGTCAATGTGCGGCGCACCATGATTATGTTAGAGGAGTCCATTCGCTTAGCCGCGAAGAGCTTTGTTTTCGAAAACAATGTCGCCACTACCTGGATTACGCTGAAAAGTATGATTAATAATTTCCTCAACGGCATTTGGAAAAGAGGTGGTTTGGCAGGTTCCACTCCTGAAGATGCTTTCAGTGTGAGTGTCGGTTTAGGAGAAACCATGACTGCCGACGATATTCTGGAAGGTATTTTAAAAGTGACCGTTTTAGTCGCCCTCATTCGACCGGCAGAATTTATCGAAATCACGTTTCAACAACAAATGCAAAAATCTTAAATAGTGCTTTGATTTTTGAAAATCATTAGATGTCTCAACGGAAATTTGAAAAGTTGGGAGTCTATTCAACGTATCACTATTCTTTCATAAAGGAGGATTATTATGGCTGATGACGGATCTGCCCAATCAACCACTGTTTGGCCTTTGCCTAAATTTCATTTCCAGGTGAAATGGGACTCGGAAGTTTTACAATTCCAGGAAGTATCCGGTTTAGATACAGAAGCGCAAGTGATTGAGTATCGTGCCGGGGATAGCCCTGTGTTTTCCACGATTAAAATGCCAGGTATCCAGAAGACCAGTAATGTGACGATGAAGAAAGGCATTTATAAATCAGATAACAAGTTTTGGGATTGGTATAGCCAGATCAAGATGAACACCATCAAGCGAATTCCGGTAACCATTAGTTTATTGGATGAGGCTGGAGCGCCTACGATGGTTTGGACATTGACCAATGCATGGCCAACTAAAGTGACAGGCACCGACCTAAAATCCGATGGCAACGAGGTTGCCATTGAAACCATTGAAGTGGCTCATGAGGGTTTGACCATTGCCAATGCTTAAGCTGCTTTCATGATGGAAGAGCGGTTCCGTGCATTTTAAGTGGAACCGCAAAGCTTCTTCCCCCTATAATAATTTGAGATAGGACGATGTAACCATGTTGGATTTTTTAAAACAGTCGACGGACTATCCACCACCGGCTTTTTATTTTAAGGTAGTCTTTAGCCACACAGCGGGTTTATCTGATACTGCGTTTCAGGAAGTTTCCGGTATTGGTACGCAAATGGAAACTGAAGATGTGACCGAAGGTGGGGAAAATCGTTTCATTCATCATTTGCCCAAAGGGGTCAAACACCCGAATCTGGTGTTGAAACGGGGAATTGCCAAAACTACGTCGCCATTAGTGCTGTGGTGTCGTCAAACCCTGGAAGCTGGATTGATGTTGCCGATCTTGCCTCAGCATATCATCGTATTTCTGTTGAATGAACGGGGCATTCCCACCCGCTCTTGGTCATTTTCCAATGCCTATCCTATCAATTGGGAAGTGGAAGCATTCAATTCAACCAAGAATGAAGTAGCTATTGAAAAAATCGAACTGAGTTATAACTATTCTATGAGGATTCAATGACAATTGAAGTTAAGCAAATGGTGATTAAATCCACGGTACAACCCGGTTTGGAAGAAGAGTCTTCTTCGAAAACACCAGAAGTTTGTTCATCTTCTGTCAAAACCGATGTGTTGGAGGAATGCCGGCAGCTTGTGCTGGAAATGATGGAAAAAATGAGGGAACGCTAAATGGCCACCAAGCTCAAAATTTATCAATGTTCTGTGTCAGGAGGAAAAGTCACCGTCAATCAGGGGACTTATTTTACGATGATGCTCAATCCTTCACAGTTTAAGCGTGAGTATGCGATCAATTATAGCGGTGATGGACAAAAAAATTGTGGGGGAAATAACACAGGTGCTTTAGGAACCCTGGCTACTGAAGCCAAATACAATAACCATGATCCGGAGACCCTTACTTTGAGTGACTTGATACTTGATGGAACAGGAGTGGTCCCCACCGGCAAGCTCTTGCCAGAATCGGTGGAAAGCCAACTCGATAAACTTAAAAAAATTATTTATCAGTATAATGGGGATAAACATGAACCCAATGTGGTGCAATTATCGTGGGGAGACTTGATTTTTAAAGGGCGTCTGAAAAATTTTGCAGTCGATTATATTTTATTCAAACCCAGTGGTGCTCCGTTGAGAGCAAAACTCAACTTATCTTTCCTCAGGTTCATGACCGAGGAAGAAGAAAACAAGAGAGCTAACAGAAGTTCTCCTGATTTGACGCACCATGTCCTGGTCAAAGCCGGTGACACATTGCCCCAACTATGCTATCGCATTTATGAAGATGCTTCGTATTATCTCGAAGTGGCTCAAATCAATCGTTTACGAAGTTTTCGGGATATCCAGCCCGGGATGCGTCTTATTTTTCCCCCTTTGAGGTAAGTTATGGCAGAATCTCCCACAAAATCAGGAGATGGAGTGCTGAAAGTCTCCGTCTTGAGTGATGGCGAATCCCTTGATGATGAAGTCCTTCCCACCCGCATTGAAGTGACCCATTCCATCAATAAAATTCCTTTTGCCACACTGACGTTCTTAGATGGAGATATGCCCAAAAAGGATTTTCCGATCAGTAATCAAGATCTCTTGAAACCAGGAAAGGAAATCACGATTAACGCTGGATACGGACAACAAGAAAAGACCATTTTCAAAGGCATCATTTATAAACATAGCATTTCGATTTTCGGTCAAAACGAATCAAGATTGATTGTTGAATGCAAAGATAAGGCAGTCGCCATGACAATGGTTCGTCAAAACGAAAATCACCTTAAGGCGAAGGACAGTGATATCTTTTCAAAATTAATAGGGAATTATTCGGGTTTATCCGCCGATGTTGAAGCCACGAAGACCAAATATGAAGAGCTGGTCCAGTATTATTGTACGGATTGGGATTTTTTGCTGACTCGGGCTGAGATGAATGGTTTTCTGGTTTGCGTAGAAAGTGGGAAAATCACGGTGAAGCCTCCACAAGTGAGTCAGTCTCCAGAACTTAAAGTGACTTACGGCCAAGATTTAATTTCTTTTAAAGCCGATTTAAATGCCAGCCATCAGTTTGCTTCGGTCACCGGAATTTGTTGGGACCCTAAAACACAAGCGGTGGTGGAAGAAACCGTCAAGCCCCAGTCTTTGAATGCTCAAGGAGATATAGACAGTGCCGAACTTGCCAAAATTTTGACTCAAACCCCTTATCGGTTACAAACTCCCATCCCGATGGAAAAAACAGCTTTGAAAGAATGGGCCACCAGTCAACAAATCAAATCGGGATTGTCACGAATTCGAGGAAGGATGTCTTTTCAGGGGAATGAAAAAGCTAAAATCGGAACGCTGTTAGAGGTGGAAGGTGTGGGCAATCGTTTTAAAGGCAAAGTGTTTGTCAGCACAGTCAGGCATATCATTGAAGGAGGCTTTTGGACCACCGAAGTGGAATTTGGGATGGACCCTCAAGGATTTAGTGAAAAGAGAGACATCATGGCTCCACCAGCAACTGGATTGATCCCAGGAGTAGATGGATTGCAAATTGGGGTGGTTATGAAACTGGACGAAGACCCTGAAAAGCAAAATCGCATTCAGGTGTCGGTGCCCGTATCTCAGGCTAAAACCCAGGGAGTTTGGGCACGATTGGCCACTTATTACGCTTCGGAGGGGGTGGGTAATTTTTTCATTCCTGAAATTGGGGATGAGGTGATCCTCGGCTATCTCAATAACGACCCATCGAATCCGGTAATCTTAGGAAGTGTATACAGCAGTAAAAAAAAGCCTCCCTATGATTTGACTGCTGAAAACTTTAAAAAAGCCATTGTGACGAAAAGTGAACTCAAAATAGAGTTTGATGATGAGAATAAAATAACCACCATCGTGACGCCTTCTAAAAATACAATCATTTTGAGCGACAAAGACAAATCCATCACGTTGGAAGATATGAATAAAAATAAGGTGGAATTGTCTCCCAGTGGGATCAGTTTGGACAGTCCTAAAGATATCTCGATCACGGCCAAGGGAGGCATCACACTGGATGCTACCGGTAAGATCAGCATTACCTCCAAAGCCGATGTGAGCATAGAAGGCATGAATGTCAATCAACAGGCAAAAGTTAATATGGTGAGCAAAGGAACTGCCTCAGCAGAATTTTCGGCTTCGGGGCAAACTGTTGTCAAAGGGGCGATGGTGATGATCAATTAATCAACGGAAAGGAATATGTCATGCTACCAGCAGCAAGAATCACGGATATGCATGTTTGTCCCATGCAAACCCCAGGAGTGCCTCCCATTCCTCACGTGGGAGGACCGATTGCAGGACCATCGGTACCAACTGTAATCATTGAAAAGCTACCGGCATCGGTGCTGGGAGACCAATGTATTTGTGTGGGCCCACCGGATTCTATCGTCAAAGGCTCGGCTACTGTCATGATTGGTGGCAAGCCGGCAGCACGCATGGGCGACACGACAGCTCACGGAGGTAACATTGTCAAAGGAGCTGCTACTGTCATGATCGGAGGATGATATGGAAGAACAGGAGAAAGGGCGTGCTTTCATAGGACAGGGGTGGAGTTTTCCTCCTCAGTTCAATAGGAGTACCAAAGGGATTGATCTGGTGTCTGATGAACAGGACATACGGGAGAGTTTGTACATTTTGTTTTCAACGAGTCCTGGTGAACGGATTATGAATCCTGATTATGGTTGTTCGTTGAAAGCTCTGGTTTTTGAACTCATTGATGAAGGCACCCAGGCAGAAATTAAAGATGCGATTGAGACCGCAGTGCTTTTTTATGAGCCGAGAATCACCTTAGAGCAGGTAGATGTGGATATTAATCGAGCCCTGGATGGAGTGATTTCCATTCATTTATCTTATTTGATTCGAACCACCAATACTCGCAGTAATATGGTGTATCCCTTCTATTATTTGGAAGGCACCAGCGTCTCTCTCTGAGGGCTGAGTTAAAACTTTCTAACAATTATTAAAACTTTTGAATTGATTTCAAAACAAACATCAAAAAACAACAGTTGAGTTATGATGATCACCGATGGTTCTGATCGAAATCAGCGTTTCATGGCAGCCCTCGAAGATGGGTATTTTTTGATGGATGAAATGCGATTTGAGGACTTATTGGCAGTGGGGAAGGAGATAGCTGCCAATTTAAGGTTTTACAACACAGACTTTAGACCGGATGGGACTTGGGAAACTCTGTTTTCAAGAGATGAAGTGGTCATCATGGCCATCATCTTGAATCAGAATCTTAAATTTAAGGAAGCCCGGTTTCATCACTACAATCGTGGAAAACTTTATTACCTGGTTCGATACATTTTTGATCAGTACCTTGAATTCGATTCATGGTACCAAACTCTAGCCCTTTCCCAACATCCTTCAGCCATCAACCTTAAATTGCAGTTATACGAACTCATCGAAAAACAGTTGAGGGAACAACTTCATGAGTTAGAAAAACTGACCCGGCGAGATTCTATTAAAACCGACCGTTCGGCTCTTCAATTTGATGTGTTTTCTGAAATATGGAAAATAGATCAAACTCAAGAAATATCGGAACTGGAAGATAGTGACCAAACATTACGTTTGGTGTTCGCCTCGTACCTCAACGCAGTAATATACCTGAAATCTTATATATCTTCGTCAATTGAGACAACATTACACAGTCAAGAACATGATCCGGCTTTAGGGTTGTTCATGACCTTTTTAATGCTCTTTAAAAAAATTCAGCAGCAAGCCAATCGATTCACACAACGGCATCTTGATTTTTATTATTCAGAATTTTTGAAAGCTGCCCCTCGTGCTGCCGTACCAAACACCACCAACCTAATTTTTGCAAAGGAGCCTGGTACACCAGGACCTGTTTGGATTAAGCCTGGTACCCCATTTACTTTAGGCAAAGATGAAGACCTGAATGATATCGTTTACATCACCGAGGAAGGGTTGGCAATCACTGATGCCAAAGTAGAACAGTTGATGACGCTATATTTTCATCGAGACCATTTGATGTCTCCTGAAAATGAATTGAATTACATCACTCAGGTATATTCAGACGTCTGGCAGCCTTCACATGCACAACAAGGGATGCCCCTTTTTGGAGCTAAAAATGACACGACGCATTATGAAGCCAATCAATACGCCAGGTTAGGATTTGCTTTAGCTTCCCCTCTTTTTGATCTCAGAGAAGGAGAACGTTCTATTGAGTTAATGATCAACTTAACAGATGTTTTAGAAAATCAACAACACTCGGGAAATGATCTCACGAATACAGAAACAGAATGGAAATTTGATCACTTTGGCATGATATTTAACCATTGGTTGTTGGGAGGAGAATCTGGCTTGACCGATGAAGATCTTAAGAAAGTTCAGCAGAATATGCCTGCAATACGAAAATTGATCGCTCTCTTGATTCCGAAGGAAACCGAATCTTATAAAGAACAAGTGGACCTTGCCAAGTTAACTGATGGGGATTTGCGAAGACGGGAACAAGTACTTCACCGTTTCTTCAGGAACATCTTTCAAATTCAGGTGACGACGGAATCAGGATGGGAAGAAGTAGAGCATTACAACATTGCTCTTGTAGAAAAAACAAAGAAAAGTTCTCCTTATTCTCTGAAAATTAACATTCAGTTCGGTTCAGCTTTTCCGGCCATTCACTCCATTAACCCAGAAATACATGGAGATCAATGGAAAGATGTACGTTTACCTATCATGACGTTATGTCTGAACCCACAATCCATTTTGTTTCCCTATTCTCTTTTTGCTGGGCTAAAAGTGGAAACCATCGAAATTAAAACTTCAGTTCAAGGAATTAAAAATTTACAGGTCTATAATCATCAGGGGCCATTGGACCCATTCACTCCATTTCAGCCGTTTGGTCCCACACCTAATACGCATTCTTATTTTGTGGTAGGAGCTTATGAGTTTGCCAGAAAAACCGTCACACGCGCTCAGATCAATTTAAATTGGTCTGAGTTACCCCAAACTTTGGATGGTTTTCGCTCCCATTATTATGGATATCCACAAGATTACGATAACGCTTGTTTTCAAGTAAGCCTGTCCACATTACGCAATGGTACGTGGGAACCGGATTCTACGGAAACGTCTACCCAACAACCCTTGTTTGCAGCCATACCAGGAACGAATCAGCTCAAGGCGGAAACCGCTTTGCCCATGCAACTGAAAAATTCTTTCAAGCCCATTCGCCCAGATTTGGTGGAAGAGGACTATGTTTTGAATGTTAAAAGTCAGAATGGTTTCGTCAAGTGGTCGCTGATCGCACCGCAAGAGGCTTTTGGGCACGGGATCTATCCTGCCTTGTTGACTCAGAATTTGATGAATAATGCTAAACGTAAAAAATCAAATTTTCTGCCCAATGCTCCCTATACTCCAATGATTAATAAAATTTCCCTGGATTATGAGGCTCGTAGTGTCATTCGACTGGAAAATAGTGGGACAATCCAGGCTAACAAACACATTGAGGATGTCTGGCAAGAAAGGATGTTTCACCTCCATCCCTTTGGCACAGAAGTTCTTCCTGCACCAGAAAAACAACCTTTTTTATTCCCTCAATACCTCCAAGAAGGCAACCTTTTTATAGGCATTTCTTCCCAAAAACCATCGGGGCGTTTGAGCCTGTTCTTTCATTTAGTTGAAAACTCCACTCAAGATACCATGACCGCATCAACGGATGAATCAACGGATATCCAATGGTTTTATTTATCTCTGCAAGGATGGAAAAGCTTTCCAGAAACCAACGTGATTTCGGACTCTACCCAGGGTTTTTTAGTCTCAGGGACCATCCTTTTGGATATTCCGGAAGATATTGTTTTCAATCACCCGATGATGCCTCCAGACCTTTATTGGCTAAAGGTGAGTGCCAGTTCGAATTTATCCACATTTAGTCATGTCCACTCGGTCTCCCCTCATGCCCTCAAAGTCACTCATCAACAAGGCAAACTATCTCCGTCTCAGGCGAATCAAAGACCTGAAGCCATTGAATGGCAATCGGTCACTTCCATTCCAGGATTGGCTCGCATCCAACAAAAACAACTGTTTTTTGGGGGACAGCCTCATGAGGAAAAAAAACAGTTTCAGACACGTCTGATGGAACGATTGCATCATAAAAACCGGGCTTCCATTCCATGGGATTATGAACGATTGGTTTTAGAAAACTTTTCTCAAATAGATAAAGTGAAATGTTTTTCAAATATGAAGTTTGGTTCCTTGCAGGAACATCCTGGCCATGTTTTATTGGTCGTTTTGCGACGCCCCCCGACTTGCAAACACCAACCTTGTGGTAATACCAGGGTACCTGCCATTGATTTACGGCGCATCAAAAATTTTCTCCAAAAGGTTGCTTCTCCATTTGTTCAAATCGATGTGAGAAACCCAACTTATGAGGAAATCCAGGTAAGGTGCCAGGTCCAGTTTATTACAGAACAAGCGGAAGGGTTTTATCGCAAACAGTTGGAACGAGATCTATCCGATTACTTTTGTCCCTGGACCAAAAACGGTTATCAAGGTTCTTTTGGTTGGCGCATTTACAAAGACGATATTGAATCATATCTCTATTCATTGGACTACATTGATTTTGTGACCGGGGTTTCGTTGATCCATGTAACACATACATCAGATGGTCCATTTTGTTTATCTGATACCGCACAAAAGCCTGTTGAGAAGAAAGAGACGATTTGTTCCGAGTCCTGGTTTGCCCTTCGCCCACGGGTTCCCTGGAGTTTAGCGACCCCAAACCGGCATCATTTAATTTCCGTTTTAAAAACACCTCAATCTGCTGACGCAGTGGTGACAGGCATCAACGACCTGGAAATCGGCAATACTTTCATCATTCAAGGAGGCTCCTGATATGTCTCGGAAAAATAGAGAGACCTTAAAAAATTATTTTGCAGGCGGGGCTCGTCCTTCTGCCGAGCACTTTGCAACCCTGATTGATTCTGTCCTCAATATCGTTGATGAAGGGTTTGATAAATCCGTTGAATATGGGTTTGAAGTGTCGGCCGAAGGAGATCAAGAAAGTTTGATTACTTTTTTTCGTAAGAATCATCCCAAAGACCCATTGTGGTCCATCCGTCTTGGTCAATCACGTGATACATTACAGATTGAAAAGATCACTCCAGGTCAAAAAGCTTCCTCTGTTTTGTCCATCACGGAAGACCGTAAAATCGGCATCAACCACGAAACGCCTGAACATCCGTTGGACGTGCAAGGAATGATTAAATCTGAAGGTCGCATCGGGAGTGTCCTTCCGATAGAAAATGAGGTATTGGCCGATGGCGAATGGCACGATATCACCGAAGATTTGCGTGGATGCCAGGCGTTTGAAGTGATGGCAGGGGCTGGGAAGAAAGAAACAGGCCAATACGCACTCATGCATGCTATTGCGATGAACACCTTTAATCCGACAGGGTTTTTCTTCAATTTTCTGAATAGAAAAAAGAAAATTAAATACCACCATGCCTATTTCAGGTCGATGGGACAAAAATTAAAATTGCGGTGGATTGAGATCAAAGGGCCTCCCGAACACATTTACCGTCTCCAAATCCGATCCAACTCCAGTTACGGACAGGGAATCAGGATTGTTTATCACCTCACCAATCTTTGGGATGATGTCGATATGAGTACCTCTTGGCAATCATCGAAAAATGTTTCATAGCGCCGTAACGCTTAACCCATGACTTGTCCTGTTTTATGAGTGAACCAACCTTTATCCAACGAAAAACACCTGAACAAGATAGCCTTCATTTTGAAAGCTTGAAGCGTGAAGGGGTGCGATTGGCTCAACAATTTTCAGGGAAACTCTGGACAGATTTTAATGCTCATGATCCGGGGGTGACTATCCTGGAACAACTGTGCTATGGCTTAACGGAATTGGCATATCAAACCAACTTTGATGTAGTTGATTATCTGGCTGAGGAAAATGGAGTTATTGATACCGTTCAACAAGTTTTGTATCGTCCTGAAGAAATCTTTACCTGCCGTCCGACCACTACCGAGGATGTCATGTATGCGATTTTGGATGCTTTACCCGAAATTGACACCTTGTGGCTGAACCCGGCTCATCAATTAACGACATCTAAGGTTTCTCAGATACAAGGACTTTATCACATTATGATTCGTCCCCATTCGTTTTTTCAAGAATACTCCAAAGACCTGGCTCGTATCAATGACCTCAAAGACCGGGTTCAAAAAGAGTACTGCAAAATCAGAAATCTTTGTGAAGATTTGGTCAGTGTTGACTTAGCGGAAGAAGTGGAGCTGGAGTTGAGGGCTGATATTGAAATTCAATCGAATTGGGAACCTACTGATATTTTATCAGAAATTTATGATCAATGTAATCAACTCCTGGCCCAGACTGTTTCAAGAAGCACCTACGAAGAAATGGTACAACAGCAGATCCCTCTCGAAGAGGTATTTTGTGGCCCCTATACTCAAAGAGGAGTGTTTGGCCGAGGCAAATCCACTTTCAACGAAGTCCTTTCGCTCTCTTCTTTCTACTCAGCTATTCAAAACATAGAAGGGGTTAAAAAAATCTATACATTATCCATTGAGGACGAAGAAAAAAAGGCTTTTGAAGAGCTGTACGACCCTGTAGCTCAAAAATCCTGGCGTTTGAAAATTCCGCAGCAATTGGAGGAGATCAAAGTTAACCTGTCCCGAAACGGAAGACAGTTTGCTGTTTCTTTTACAGCCTTTAAAGAACGATACGACCATTACCAATTTTTGCGAACATCTTTAAGGAACACCAAACAAGAGACAGACTGGCTCTATCAATTACCCAGAGGCACCTCCGTTGATGCCAAGCCCTACCATTCCATTCAACATCATTTTCCAGATGTGTATGGGATCAACAGCTATGGAATTCCTGCTTCTGAAACGTTAGAACGAAAATCCCAAGCTTCCCAGTTAAAAGCCTACCTGATGATTTTTGAACAGTTGATGGCGAACTTTGAGGAAAATCTGCACTCGGTCAAAGATTTGTTTTCTCTCGAAAATGAACAAAAACAATCCTATTTTTTTCAAGCTATGGATAATGGTGTGATTCCGGATGGAGACTCGCTTTATCTCGAATCTCCGAAGAAAATACTGAAAAATATCTATACAAAACAAGATGATTACTATGATCGGAAAGGAAGAGTCCTGGATTATCTTTTAGCCATCTATGGAAAAAAGTTCACTCAGCAATCCCTCAAACGTTTCAATTATTATGATCAAGCGATGGGAAACGAAGCCTGGATGTTAAACAATAAAATCCAGTACTTGAAATCTATCGTGGAGGTCGGAAAAAATCGGGTGGCAGCTTTTGATTATCACCAAAAATTTTGGAGACACCAGCAACTGCGGGGATTTGAGTTGAAGCTGCGCCTGCGATTGGGAATGAAAATATTGGAATCCTATTCCTTGACCCTCCCTATCCTTAAACAAAAGGTTAAGATAGTTCCAAATGAGTATGTTTACCATGCGGGAGAATCACCACAGCAATCCATTCCCTTGTTTCCATTAAAATCTCAGGATGTCCTCCCACAGTTGGAAAAGCACTGGGACGTCATCCCCTTTTTAAAAAATGAATCTCTTCCGGAGCTTTTGTTGAGGAAAGGCATTGAGATCAACCGGTATAAGATCATCCCAATGAGCAAAACTGCGGACATCGATGTAAGAATCACTACGAAAAATGGTAGAACCAGTCATTTTAAAGTGATCCCATGTGATGAAACTCAGGAAGTTGAGGTGGTGTTTACTCCAGAAAACGAACAAGAGTGGTGGCATATCGGCACCTTTTCCGATAAACAAGAAGCTACCAAAACCGTGAATGCTCTTTGCCGATTTTTAGTTTATCTCAATGTGGCCAGTGAAGGATTCCATCTGGTGGAACACATTTTACTTCGTCCCCTGGCTGATGGCTCTCACGAGGATGTGGAGAATACTGAGGATTTTTATTCATGCAGGATGAGCCTCATTTTCCCCAATTGGACCACTCGTTGTCATGACTCTCAATTCCAAGTTTTTGCTGAGCAAATTGTACGAGAGAACAGTCCCGCACACGTTCTGCCAGAAATCTACTGGCTCGATTTTAAGCAAATGCGACGATTTGAAAAATTATATTTAGAGTGGATGACAGCACGGCAAGCCTCCAAGTTTAAAGCCAAAAACTGCGATCAATTATCCCGGCGTTTGATTAAGTTTTTGTGCATTCTCAAACAATCTCAAAAAATGAGAGAGGCTTCATGAATCATCCTCATCTCATTGAAACCGCTGTATTGGATATCAACTTTACCCAAGAATCGTTAGCAAGACAGTTCCAAGAAGACGGTGGTTCTTTTTTCAAAGAGCGTTTGTTGCCGATTGTGGAAGAATATTTTAACGAATTCAACCATCCTGATATGGTGTACTCGATTGACTTACTTGAAGTTGACTTGGGAACGATTCACAAACACCAGTTTCAAGAAGAACTGGAAAATCGGTTTAGGCAACAGTTAAAAGATTCGTTGAAACAACAATTGGCTACGGTTCACGTCAATCAATCACCGGTTTCAAAATCATCCTGGACTCAGTCAGCATGGCAACAACTGCGCTATTTTTTAGAGCATGGGTATTTGCCTTGGAATGCTGACCAACAAAGTCCTCAGATTATCGAACGATTATTCACCTCTACTTGCAATAACCATTTAGCAGATTTTGTAGTTTTTTTACGGGAAAATCATCGAGATCTTAACATTTTGAAACGTCTCATTCACCAATTTTCAGACGATGTTCTACAGCCATTCATTCTACGTTTGTCTCAGGAAGAACCATCGTTTTTTACTCAATTCACTGAAACCCTTGTGGAATGTCTTTCCCCGTTTTCCAAAAATTCGAAGATTCTTCCTGGCACCAGAGCTAGAGGAAATCAAGACTTAGAAACTCTGCGTCCTCACCACAAAACTTTTGAATTTGAAGCTGGCAGGCAAAGCGAGAGAACCTTGAAAGTTGGGGATGATATAAAAGACAAATTGTCTCAATTACTAACGACAGGAACCCAAGCAAAATGGCAGTCTTTATGGGAACGTTTGCTAAAACAGTATACCAAACCTTTGCAAGAAACCATCCGATATTGTGGTCAGTTGGCCTGGGTAAGAAAGAAATGGGCTTATGAGTTTTTAGATCCCATGCTCCGGGATATGATCGTTCTGCTGGAACCAACCGAGTCCGAATTCATCCAAGAAATGGTGGACCGACCTCAGCTATTTCAGCCTATCACCAGTTTTCGTCCTTCCACCTCCAAAACGGTCAAACAACAACTTTGGGAGTTCACCTTAGGCTACCTCTTAGTCGAACGAGGCAGCAGGTTCAATAAGAAAACGTATCTGGAAAGTCTGATTCGGCAAATGGCTGCCCGCCATAATCAACACTTTCATGACACCTTGAATGCCTTATTGTCTACGTTAAATGAAGTTGAAGTTCCAAGCACACTGAAAAAGAGCATGCTGTATCTGTTGATGGAATTAGCCAAAAACAAAGAAAATGCTTCTCAACAAGAAAAAGAAACAGATCAGGAACAACCACAACATTCTTTTAAAAAAATCCAACCTCGTTTGGAAAAAGCACTCCTGGAAAGTGATCTTAAAGAACTTTGGAAGCAATGGAATTTTTTGTTTGTCGAACAACGATCCTGGCTGCAGAAAACCATTCGCTATTGTGGTCAGTTGGCCTGGGTGAGAAGGAAATGGTCTCAACGCTTATTGGATGCCATGCTCTCCGATGTCATTGTTCTGTTAGAACCTTCCGAATCAGGATTTATTCAAGAAATCGTGAGCCGGCCTCAATTATTTCAACCGACTCATGCTCCCCGGCAAGAATCTCATCCGATTTTAAAACAACAGCTTTGGGAGTTCACCTTAGGCTATCTTTTGGTGGAATCTGGGAGTATTTTCAATAAAAAAGTTTATCTTGAAAGCTTACTCCGGCAAATGGCTGCCCACCGTAACCAATCCTGGTTTGATTTACTGGAGGTTTTGCTACAGACGTTGGAAACCTTTGAAATGCCCAGCCCCCTCAAGCAAACCATGCAAAGTTTGCTTCATGAGTTAAGAGATGAAAACAATCATCCGACTCAAAGAGACAATCCTTTTCATGAAGAAAGTGCAGAACCATCAATTTCTTTAGAACATTTGGAACAAGCTATTCAGGCCGGAGATGTCCAAACTCTGAGGTCTCTTTGGTCGCTACTTTTGTCCCAACGACGGATCATTTTTGAAAAAACACTGAGACAATATGGGAAATGGGCCAAGGTTCGACAGAAGCTTTCTCAGAATCTTTCGGATGCGATGCTACAGAATGTCATTGTTTTACTGGAACCCCAAGCTGCTGGTTGGGTTTTGGAAATCGTCAAGCATCATTCAATCTTTGCCAGGAAATCACCGTCCAAACAACAGACCCATGCAAAGGTGGAACGTAAACAGCTTTTCTGGAATTTTACCTTAACTTATTTATTGATAGAGCGGGGAAGTGCATTTAACAAAAAAATCTACCTTGCCAGTTTGATTCGGCAAATGGCCGCCCATGAAAACGTATATGCATCCGATCTCTTTTTTTCGATCATGCGTGCAATAAAACAACTGAAGCCATCCTCTTCGTTTCAAGCGATGCTCTTGCCGATCCTTCAAGACCTACAGACTTATTTTAGTGATTCTTTCAAATGCCCGGAACCCATCGAACGTGCTCAACAAGAGACCGTTGAAGCTTATCACCATTACCAAATAGTGTGGAATGCATTATCAAGAACTCAAGTTTTTCTAGAAAACGATCCCATATCTCAACAGCGTTTTGAACAAAGTTTGCAACACTTGGTCCGCAATCATCCGATTCAGTTACAACAAATTTTCAATGAAATGCGAGTGAATTCCTCTTTGGAAAAATGGATTCAATGGTTCACGATACCAATTTTCAAACAATTGATTTCTGCACTTTTGTCTTTAACTGAATCCGGTTCCCCGGAATCTTCGGTTTTTTTCCAGTCCATCAATAAATTTGCGGCCCAGGCCTCTGATCAAAAACGGTATTGGTTTAGCGTCCTGCAAGCCCTCATCCAGGGACGTATGATTGATTTGGAAGCTCTTTCCCAGGATGATCCAGATCGCTCTCACATGCTGCCTGGAAATGAAGATTGGAATGCTCCACGTTTTGAACACCAGCTGGTCGAGCACGATGTTTCGGCAGTGCCCTCATCCACCGGGCACCCGTCCTTTCCCTTCGATACACCGGATGGTTTAGACCGCAGGCTAAGGGATTTATTAGACGCGCCTTTTTTTCAAAATAACGCTCAATCCACTGCTCTATCACCTCATGACGTCCATAAATTACAGCACGTGATAGAACGTTATATGCTCCTGAAGCCGAATCGATTAAAACGCTTGTTAGAATCTTTGGCACATACGGACGATGGCTTGATACGATTGATGGATTTATTACCGGAACAGCTCAAAGTTCGATTACTGATTTTGATGAAAGGTGCGGAGTTCCTCCAGGTGCAGCCTTATGCCAATCTGATAGCAAATGCGTGCTATGGTGAAAATGTGATGAAAGGGAACTGCTCAATCCAGGCACTCAAATGGAAGTGTCTTATCCAATATTTCATTGAAGAAGGGCGCCCGTTTCACCGAAACCATTTCATACAGTTCTTTGTTGAATTCTTGACCTCTTATAGTACAGAACCTCGATCTTTTCAGGGCTACCTAAGTCAGCGATTATTACAAAGCGTTGTGAATCCTGGTATTCGCGAATTAGCAGCATCCATAGTGGAGGTAATTGCTGAAAAAGTTGATTCAGCGGTTATCCCAAATAATCATGATGATTCACCAGAAAGCCCGATGTCACAACATTCACAGGGTTTGGCAACAGAATTTTCTGAAAATTTCCAACACGCATTGGAAAATACTCATGAATCCGAAGACTTTGCGTTTGTAGAAGAAGTTTATATTCAAAATGCCGGGTTGGTGTTAGCGAATCCCTACCTTCCACAATTATTCGATAAACTCCATTTGACTGAAAATCGAGCATTCAAAGATAGGGATTGTGCTGAACGGGCGATTCATCTATTGCAATATCTGGCCTGTGAGAGTCATCACACACCGGAATATCAACTCGTTTTGAACAAGATCCTGTGTGGGGTCATTACCGGAGAGCCCATCAGCCGAACTGTGGATTTGCATGAAGAAGAAATGGAGTTGGTGGAAAGCCTCATTCAGGGCATGATTGCCCATTGGAAAGTTCTTGGAAATACTTCAGTTGCTGGATTTCGTGAATCTTTTTTGCAACGGCAAGGTCAACTCCGCTTAAGGGAAGACGGATGGCATTTGCGAATAGAAACCAAAGCCTTTGACGTATTATTGGATCAACTTCCCTGGAATTATTCGATCATCAAATACCCTTGGATGGATCAAGGGATTCAGGTGGAATGGCGTCCGAATTGAAATGCGTTACAGGAGCGTGAAAGAATATGAATATTTCAAAAATCAATGCCGCTTGTTTGGAGAAAGAAATCGAATGGTTTCGCCAGGTTCTAAATGCTTGCATTGCTTTATATTTTCGTCAACCTTGCGAAGTGAAAA
>JANQHV010000019.1 GCA_028282505.1 SAR324 cluster bacterium
CCCCCCTTTCGGAATACGGATTTCATAATCGACGAGTTCAGGACATCCCAAGTCTTTTTCTTTGAGAATTTTCCCAACAGCGACCATGAACGCATCGTAGCCACCATTTCCTTCTCCTGTTGCTAAAAACTTTTCTCCGTCTATTTCCAGACAGATCGAAGCCACCGAGCGCAGAGGCCAGCCTGTACTGAGGGTACAATGTAAGAGACAAACCCGATTATAAGCATCATTTTCCAGGATGTCTGTAATGATAAAAGGCAAATCAGTCAGTGTGATGGTTTCTTTTCGATCTCCCAACTCAACAACACGATCGAGCACTTTTTGAAAATTTTCTTCAGAAAGTTCCAATCCCAGCTGCTCCAGGTTGTTGGCCAAAGAGGCTTTTCCACTCATTTTCCCAAGGGCATAAGAGCGAATACGCCCAAAACGTTCAGGATAGATAGGATTTTCATACAGACCGCCTTTTTTATCACCATCTGCATGAATGCCACTGGTCTGAGTGAAAACATCCTCTCCTGTAATCGGGGTATTGCTGGCAATCCTTTTACCCGAAAACACTTCAACCAATTCACTCACGGGACCTAGATGGGATTCCTGAATGGAAAGCTGCACCCCCAGCTTATCCTTCAAAACAACCGCCACTTCTGCCAAAGATGCATTGCCTGCACGCTCCCCTAAACAGTTGATTGTACAATGTATACTACGGACTCCGGCTTTGACTGCTGACAAAGCATTCGCCGTTCCTAACCCATAATCATTGTGTGGATGAAAATCAAAATGGGCCCATGGAAAACGTTGAGTCATGTCAAATAAACTTTCATAGACTTCATCAGGAGACATCACCCCCAATGTGTCTGGAAGCATGAAATGTTTGATTTCCATTCTTTCCAGGGAGGTTACCAGTTCATAAACATATTCAGGATTATCCGCATAACCATTGGACCAGTCTTCTAAGTAAACGTTAATGACTAATCCTTTTTCATGGGCATAATCAATAGTACGGCGAATATCCTCTACATGTTCCTGGAGTGTTTTTTTCAACTGACGGTGACAGTGATTTTCACTGCCTTTGGCCAACAGATTCAGGACACATGTCCCTGATTCCAGAATCCAATCTACACTCTTTTTATGGTCAACAAACCCCAAGACCTCCACCTTGGGCAAGTAGCCCTCGCTGGCTGCCCAATCTGCAATACTGCGAACTGCTTTTTGTTCTCCTTGCGAAATTCGTGCAGATGCCACTTCAATTCGATCTAAACGGAGTTGATGCAACAGTGCTTTGGCAATATGTAGTTTTTCTCTTGCATTGAATGAAATCCCCTGAGTTTGTTCTCCATCTCGAAGTGTGACATCCATGATTTCAATGAACTGACCAGAAAGTTCTTTTTTGAGCTCCTCATGAGTTTTGTGTGCCATATGGTATTCTCTGTTAACTTTGTATTATAAGAAAATTGAGTGCAGGTGAACCAAGTATATTCGCATATTTTTTATGAAAGTCAATCACTAAGAGCCTGTTTAAAAATTATTCCTGTCACGAAAATTTGTCAAAACGAGCGATTTTTTGGAAATTTACCCAGATTGTGTGAAAATTCCTAAAGTGAGTTGAGAATCTCACAATACATTTGCTGCTTATCGGCAGCCGATATTCCACTATTTTGATTGGAGATGTCTTTTCCTTGCAACACTTGTTGCATCGAGGCGCTTGTCTGGAAAGCCAATGCTTGCTTTTCAGCATCAGTTAATGCTATTTTGCGGATTGACTCGAAAACAGCATCAACTGATGCTGAAAAGCA
>JANQHV010000072.1 GCA_028282505.1 SAR324 cluster bacterium
CCTCTTCTTTCCCAGAACCTCTGTCTGATAAAGATAATGCCTCGGATAAGTCAGAGTGTGGCCGAGGTCCAGCGGCTAATGCAGCAGTCACCATTTCGCGAATGGGACATAAGGCCGCTCTCTCGGTGTATCTGGGAAATGATTTACATGGACAACTGAATCTGGAAGAATTATTAAAAGACGGTGTTAATACAACCCTCATTCAACGTGGCAAGGCGTCCACTCCTCTTTCCGTTGTGCTGGCAAAGCCCAACGGAGACCGTACTCTGGTCAACTATCCCTCTGAAGCCCCCTTCATGAACAGAATGTCGGAAGGATATCAATCATGCTTCCCACAAGTTATTTTATTCGATGGGCATGAACCCGAGGCTGCCTTTGAGTTGCTGGAGTTTGCCAAAGAAAAGAATATTACCACGGTCCTGGATGCAGGCTCCTGCTCTGCCAGTAAAAAAGCTCTTGCCCCTCAAGTTGACCACTTGGTTGTCGCAGAGCGATTTGCCTATGAATATACGGCTCAAACCAATCTACAAAGGGCACTTGAGGAATTGTCCCAAATTTCAGGGTCTGTTGTTATCACCATTGGAAAAGATGGACTGCTCTGGAAAAACAAAAACGGTTCAGGAAATATGTCAGCTTTTTCCGTTTCCAGTATTGACACGACTGGCGCTGGTGATGCATTTCATGGAGCATTTTGTGTAGGACTGGTTCGTGGGTATGAATGGGAACAACTGCTCCGATATGCCAGTGCCGTGGCAGCTCTGACCTGCACCAAATATGGAGGAAGGTCGGGAATCCCTCATGAAGATGAAGTCCAGGATTTTCTTAAAGAAAAATAGTGATTTTCTGTAAGGTGATGTTGAGCAATGGGTGGTTTTCTGCAAACCAGTCGAAAGTAAAAACGCTCAATTTGACCTCATTTTGGTTCCAATCCATTTAAAAAGGACCGTTGCATCCAAAACATGGAAAAACTCATGGTTATCAACCAAGAACTCATCAATAAACACCTCGTTACTAGCAAAAAATACAAATTTTTCTTTTTATCTAACGAGTTATTCCTTTACATTTTTCCTCTCATTCGATAAATAATCACTAATATCGCCCTTGGATTTTTTAAGAGTCCAATGAATAAAACAACGGTTTAGGACAGCGGGTCCAACATCGGTGGAAATTTGGTACGGACTTCGTTGCACGAAACTTCTAGTACGTTTTTTCGCAATGCAAAGCAATTCAACAGACTCGACAAACTTTTTAAAGATCAAAGGTTTCACATGACAGAGTATATGTGCTAGCATATAACATTGTTACGCATTGTCTCCTGTGTCATTTAGAGTAAATACGAGGAGTCTTATCAGTGTGTAAAGATCTCTCATGTTCATTCGAGACGGCACTTTGTAAGACAAGGTAGTATGTCATTACAATTTTGTTGAAGAAAATTCAACTTTGGATCTGCATAATCAATATAGATTACAACTTGAGTTATCTCAATTAAGTGTAAGTATATGAGTAGATTTGGTTTTGTTTTCAGTTTTATTCTTAGTGTCTTATTGTGTTTTGACCTCAATGAGGTATTGGCCCAAACAGCAACTTCCTGCCCAAGTGCCCGAAAACACGGAATTCGCCCCAAAATCGTGGGAGGTCAAAAAGCTAAGCTCCAGCATTGGCCAGGACAAGTGGCAATCCGTGTCCGAAATCCAAATCGTAGGGAAAGTGTCTATGTATGTGGCGGAAGCTTGATTGCAGATTCATGGGTACTGACGGCAGCACATTGTTTTCAAAAAGAAATCAACGGGAAGACCGTTCCTTTTTTCCAACAAGATTCAAATGGGAACTACTATACAAGCATGGAAGAATGGGGATTTGATAATCCTTCCCTAAAATTTCGAGGCAAAGCCTACTTGGAAATTGTGTTTGGGGTTGATGATTTACGATCCGTTAAGCCCACAAATGTAAGACCGATTCAACAAATTATTACCCACCCCCAATACAGAGAAGCCTCAGTATCTGGAAATGATATTGCGCTGCTCCAACTCAAAACTTCCGCACAAGTAGATCTTGCCCGCATTTCTACACAATCTATCCATGATCCTCAAACACCTCCAGGAGCAATAACCTTGGCTGCCGGTTTTGGAGACCAACAATGGAAGGCTCCTTTAGAACGATTTGTAACAGTGACGGGGAGTTTGTTTGCTGCCGGATCAGAAGTATTACGAGAAGTAGACTTACCCACGATCTCTAATTCTACATGTAGAGATCGATTCCCAGGGGCTGCAATCGGTCCAGGACAAATTTGCGTAGGATATGAAGAAGGGCGGAAAGATTCTTGCCAAGGAGACAGTGGCGGTCCACTCGTCACTCTGGATCAAAATAGATGTCCATATCAGATTGGAATCGTCAGTTGGGGACCTAAATGTGCTGTAAAACAAGCTTATGGTGTTTATACTCGTATTTCGTCATTCTTTCCCTGGATACGTAAATATGTTCCAGAAGTAAAGTCTGTTGCTTCTGCTGATATTCCCAAAATGGACACTGCTTCTCGCCTTTTTGCAGCAAATCAAGCTCTCACACAACTATCTGCTCTTCTTAGCGATACTGCAGGAACCATCACCCTCCAACTCCGCCCTTTACAAAAGAAAACTCAGCTTTCCGATTTGAAAATCCGCTTAGGGGAACGATATTTATTTGAAGTTTCCAGTTCCATTGGTGGTCGTTTGATTCTCGTGGATATCAATTCTGTGGGGGAAATTACCCAAATCTTCCCCAATCAATATGTTGCGTCTTCACAGATTGGTAGAATTATCCCAAACCAACTAGTTCAAATTCCTGGAAAAGACTATAAATTTCAATGGTTTAAAGCAGTCGCCCCGGTAGGCAATGGGAGACTTTTGGCATTAGTGGTTCCAGAAGATTTTGTCTCCCTCTATGACAGCCTACCAAAACAGTGGAGTGACAAAGGTTTTATCCCTGAACAAGCCCCTTCGAACTTCTTGGCAAACTTAGTGGATCAAATCTATGGATTCACTCAAGAACACAGGTCCAAACCAAAAAAATACCAAGACTGGGCCTTCGATATCTTTACATATGAAATTGTTCTTAAATGAAATATGTTATTCTTTTCTGAAGGATTCTCGTGCTAAAACAAAAAAGATATCAACCTCACTTTCTTTGTTTACTTTGCATTTCCTGGCTCCTTTCCCTCCCAGCGATTTGTACGATTACAGCCCAAGAACAAGCAGGCCAAACAAAACCCAAACCTCAGTTCATGCTGGACACTGGAGGTCATACAGCAATTATCGAAGGGCTTGCTTTCACCTCCGATGGAAAATATCTAGTTTCTGCTGGGCATGATAAGGTCATTCGAGTTTGGGATTGGCAAGCAGAAAAGACGGTACGAGTCCTTCGCATTCCCATCGAAAGGGGGTCCTGGGGGAAAATCTATGCGATGGCAGTCTCTCCAAACGGTCAATATGTTGCTGCTGGAGGATATACTTTCGAACAAGAAATTTATCTTTTCGACTTTCGTACAGGAGAACTGAAAGCATTATTACGAGGGCATACTGATGTAATTCTAGGACTCAATTTTTCTCCTGATAGCAAATGGCTACTTTCAGGTGGAGCAGACTCTACAGCTATTCTCTGGGATGTAGAACGAGCAACTTTATTATATCGATTAACAGGGCATAAAGATCGTATTCACGGTGTCTCTTTTAGTACGACTGGAACTTCAGCCTTTACTGCTTCAGATGATAATACAATCCGAAAATGGAATCTCTACACAGGTGAATTGCTAAAAATACTCAAAGGACATTCAAGACGTGTCATGGCTGTTTCCGTTTCTCCAAATGGAGATACCATTGCTTCGACTAGTTGGGATGACACGATTCGATTGTGGAATAGCCAATCTGGAGAGAGCAAAAAAGTTATTGATATTCATGATAGCCCATGGAATATAGGCTTTACTCCTGATGGAAAATTCATTATAACAAGTCGTGGAGAGGTTTGGAACCTCAGTACAGGTACGCTTCATTTTTCTCTTCCAGAATCTAAAGAGAGTCGAGTGATTACCATTCATCCCGATGGACAATTGGTTGCGAGTGTTGACCTCGAAAATACAATTCTTGTTTGGAGTCTGACAGAGAAGAAGATTCAAAAAAGACTTGGAGGGCAAGGTTATATACCTTTTTCTCTTGCTTTTTCTCCAGATGGTGACTCAATTGCTTGGAGCAATTCACTTCCACCTATATCCCCTTTAGTCAAACCGAACCAAGTTGAAAATTTAACCTATACTCTGGCACTTCCTACGGAAAACCAGAGCGTTTCCTCTCCTCAAAAGCTGGCTACTTTAAATAAGCTTTTTGTTGGTGCGATTACACAGCAAGGTGGTCTTCAACTGAAGCGCAGCAATAGTCATTCGAAGGATGACATTGGAAATATGTATTTTCTAGATATTTTCCAATCTGAGCAAATGGTGGGCAGAATTTCATGGCATAGAACAAGAGGATTTAGGCATCAAGCATATACTTTTTCCCTTGATGGAGAAATCATTGCTACCGGGGGAGCAAATGGTCAACTTTGGGCTTATGATCGTCAAGGCAATGAGCTAGGAACATATAAAGGCCACGTGGGCTACATTTATTCACTAGCAGCTTCTCCAGACAATCGTTTTCTAGTGTCTACGGCAACTGATCAAACAATTAAGCTATGGAATTTAAAGACTCGTGAACTGATTGTGACCTTGTTTCATGGAAATGATGGTGAATGGGTGATGTGGGTGCCACAAGGTTATTATACCTCTTCTCGCAATGGAGATCGATTGGTAGGTTGGCATATCAATCAAGGGTTTGACAAAAAGCCTCGCTATATTCGAGCCTCCCAATTCAAACGACATTTGTACTCTCCAGAAATCATCAATGAAGCGATTCGTTTAACCAGTGCTAAAGCAGCAATCAAAAAGTTACGTAGAAGTGATATCCTCTTACAAGAATTGTTGGCTCTTACCCCGCCCAAAATAAAACTTCTTTCTCCCACAGCCAATGACAATCTTTCTGCAAAGGAAATTCAGCTCTCTGTCGAGCTATTGGAAAGCTCGGAACCCATCAAAGGATTTGATATTTTTGTGAACAATCGACGAGTGACGCCCCCTAATTCCAAAGGATTTTTGCCAGAGAGAGCACAAGACAGTACAGCCATTCGCAATTTTACTATTCCATTGGCGAATGGAAAGAACACCATTCAGGTGACAGCAAACAGTTGGGTGGGAAGTAGCGAACCGAAAATCATTGTGGTGAATAATCAGTTTACAGAGGCTTCTCTAGAAACACGAGAAACCTTGTATATTGTTGCCATCGGAGTTGACCAATATCCCGAAGTCCCTCCCATCTGCAATGGAAAGAATGGCTCGTGTCAATTGAAGTATGCTGGCAAAGATGCTCAAAATTTTCATGATACCCTCACCCAAACGATGGGGCAACTCCACAAACGAATCAAAAGTAAAGTTCTGTTCAATGGAGCGGGAGGAGAATTGGAGCCCACTAAAGATAATATTGTGGATGCATTGGATTTATTACAAGCTGCGACTGCAGCAGACACCGTGGTTGTTTTCTTGTCTGGGCATGGAACCAACTATGAAAATCAAGGAAAAAAGGGTAGTTATCTTTTTCTCCCCACGAATGCAAAGCGTCGCTCCCAGGGAAGTTGGATTTCCTCAACGATTGTTTCTTGGGCAGAAATTGAAAAAGCACTCCACCTTGCAAGAGGAAGGCGCATGCTTTTCGTAGATACATGCCGAGCTGCCGGTGCTTATAATGAACGATTGCTGAAAAATTCTGCGGATGAATCCGTTATCGTTTTTTCTGCGTCAGACTCCCAAAGTAATGCCCAAGAACGGGAGGATCTTCAAAATGGAATTTTTACCCACGTCGTTGTCCGCGGATTCCAAGGGGAAGGAAACTTGACGAAGGATGTAGATGACAAAATCGAGGTTTTAGAATTCACCCAATTTGTAGATGGAGAAATTGCACGAATTTCAAAATACCAGCAAAAGCCAGAATTTGATTTTCAACAAAAGAACTTTATTCTTGCAAAACAATAGTAGTGATTCCTTGATTTTTCCCACTTAAAAAAAGATATTCGCTCTAAATTTCACTGTTTTTTTGAAAAATATATCCTCAAACATCACGTTGATTTTCACAAAAAACAAAGTGGTGATTAAGAGAAGCAACGTTTTCGGTTTGGAAGTATAGCCAAAAGCATACTAAAATCAGTGGACATAATATGAGAAGGGTAGAAGTCCTCGGAGCAATTGTGCCCAAGGGAAATACAATTTAGAAAACTCATCGAATTTACGTTAAAAATAATCTCTCAACGCAAGATCAATTTGTCACATTTGCTTCAAAGATTGTTACAACTTTCAATAGATAAATAAGTCGCCAAAGTTGTATAATGAAATTTTTTAACAGCCGAAGACAATCAGCAAGCCAAGAGATGACTCATGACTGCCCTTTTGCAAGAAGCATTCGAAAATACTCAAAGCTCCCCCCAAGCCAGCAAGAAAAATTTTCTGCGTACCTGAAAGACCATGAGGGGAAAATTCTGGATTTTATCACCCATGAACCAAAACGACTAGGCACTCCAAAAAACTTGATCCAAAAGACGACCCTTGGGCAAATCCTGACATTCCTATCGAGGCTATTGACATTGGCATTCGTGATCTTGCTATGAATCACGACCACTACGCATGGGGAGCCCCAAAAAAGTATCAAAATGACTAAAGTCTTTGTTGATACAAACGCCTTAATTGCCCTCAAAAACAAAGCTGATAACCTCCACAACGAAGCCGTAACCGTTCAAAACCGGCTAGTCATAGAGCAACGACAATTTGTTACGACAAACGCTGTGCTTCTTGAGCTTTGCAATGCCCTCAGTACCCCGGATCTTCATTTGCGACAGATCTCTATTGATCTGGTTAACCTGATCCAGAATTCCAACAAATAGACAGTCATTCATGTTGATAAAGCTTTAATGAAAGCAGGCTTTGACTTGTTCAAACAGATGCAGGATAAAAGCTGGGATTTGGTTGATTGTATCAACATCACAGCTGCCAGGCAGCAGAACATCACCGAGATTTTCACTCACGATAACAACTTTACCCAAGCCGGGTTTACAATTCTGCTCTAAACCCTCTCTTTAACCTTGTGGACTATAACAATTCAAAAAGAGCCTTAGAAATAATAGCGTCCCATAATCAGTATCTTTATGGTAGCTATTTTTACAGCCGTAAACGCATCATTTGTCCTTAAACGCATTCAGCAATTCTTCTGGAAATGGTTGGAAAAAGTCGTCTGTTACTCTAATTGCTGAAAATAACTATAGTTTTCCAGAAAAATAATTTCAGTAGAACGGGCCTCCGTGCCCGTTAATTATAGGCAAGGATGCCTGTACTAATGAAAATTTATTATCTGGAAGTCTATATTTTCAGCAATTAAGGGAGTTTTTTATTGAATAATGATTAATTGCTTTGATTTCATAGCTTTTAAGGTTTTTCAATTTTCGGCAAGAGAGGAATGAAATTAATTTCTATCTCTCTGAATCTTAATTGGGCGACAGCGACTGGTTAATTCTCAAAGAATTCCAGCGCATTAAACAGATCTTGCTGAGTGGAATTGTTCCTAGCCAAAGAAACCAAGATTTCAATCAATTCATCGGCAGAATTTCCATTAATCTCTCTCAATTCACTAAAGTCAGGTTGTCCTTGCTGTAACTCTGATCGCAGCTCAAGCAAAAAGTCTACGTTCGTGAAGAAATTTTCTGTCTGACTGGTCAGGTCAACTCCTATCCCAGTCGCAGCATTCAAAAGGAGATGGCCCAGACTGCCTGCCTCAAAATCTCCATTAATGAAGATTTCTGCAGGGATATGAGGTTGTTGCGCATTATTTTCCCCAAAACGCTCAATCACCACACGTTCAGCAATTTCCCCAAAAACTTCTTCTGTTTTTTCAGGATTCTGTACAAAGTCGTTAGCAATGGCCGTCGTAATTTCATTGATGTGGCTCACAATTTCTTCTTCGTGAGTGACGATTATTGAAGAATAGTTGCCTTCATCTGTTGGAAAAATCAGTTCTATGGGAAAAACCGTTGGATCGACATCTCCTTCAAAAACAAAGTTTCCTCCTTCATCGGTAAAAAGATTGCCTAGAAAACTTCCATTCTTGTCAAACACGTTGACTTGTGCATTGGGAACTTGCCTGAAATGGATTTCGCGGTTGAATACAGATGAATGTTTTCCCAGAGCGACAATACCTTCAACACGTGTACTTATAGAGTTATTCACGTCTTGATCCGTTTCCGTGGGTTGAGTATCTTCATTGGTGTTTGTATCGTCATTAGAACCACCACTGTCGCTTCCACCACTGTCACTCCCGCTACTACTGGCGCCAGCAGCCACTCCAACCAGAACGAGTGCACCAGCCGCACCAACCAGGCCACCCATGCCCATACCACTGTCCTCGACCACCTCTGAGGAGCATTCTGCATCGGTTTCATCCTCACAATCAATGACAACTTCTTCCTGTGAACTACAAGTTGTTACAAAAATTACAATCATTCCCATCACCAGGAATTCTTTTAGTTTTTTCATAGCTCTCCTTATTTAATAATCGGTTGGGACACCAAGACGACGAAGTATCTGCTCTGCCATGGCATGCCCCTGCTTGGCAGCTTGCTTGTAATGATAGATCGCCTGCTCCCGGTTTTTTGGTACACCATATCCTTTTAAATACATTCCCCCTAAGTTGAACTGTCCCTGAGCATCTCCCTGTTGGGCTGCTTTCTTGTACCAGTACACTGCCTGAGAATTGTTTTTCACGACACCATACCCTTTTCGGAACATATATCCTAATCGTGTCTGGGCAGAACTATAGCCCTCCACTGCTGCTTTTCGAAACCAAAAAACGGCTTGTTCATTATCTGGTGGAATTCCTAAACCTTTTCGATAAATGAGTCCGATTTTATATGTATCTGCAGAAGAAAGTTTCAAATTTTTTTGCAATTGTTCCACGCCATAAGTATCGATATATTTTTTTACCAAACCACCAGCTTGCCGATCCTCTCCCCTGTGTTGCCGAATGGTTTCATAGAGTCTATTCAACCATTGCTGATGCTCATTTTGTGAAACAGCCACTTGTTCAGAAGTGGTTGATAACTGTTCCAGCTTTAGACGTGCCAAAAAAGAGAATTTTCCTTCGGGGTACTGTTGTAAAAACATTTCAACCACAGCAGCGTCTTCTGAATCTTTGATTAAATTCCATGCCTCCTGCTCCAGGTCCACATTTTGCCCGGTTGTGACAGGAGGTGGCACCATGACTGTTGTCTGTTTTGGTGGTGATTTTTCGACAGGTGTGAAATAAAAGTCTCCTGTGACTGAGGAAGCTTCCCAGGGGATTTGTTTTTTATCTGTGGCGTGACTGACAGCAGCTCTCACTTTTTTGAACATTTGGGACAGCTCTAATCCAGAAACTTGCATTTGCTGCAATAAGTTTTCTGTATAAATTCCATTCTCTCCATCTCCGTCAGCCGCTGTTTTTCCAGGTGCTGTTGCGTAAGCGATTAACGTGCCAGAAGGAGAATCCATTTGGGCCAGACCCTTTGAGCTGGATCGAAAACTGCGGGCAAAGGGATTATCCCGGCAGGCATCCAAAATCACCATATTCAAACGATTTTCTGCAGCTTCCATCCTGTTTAGCACTCTGCCCACGTCAACCGCCTCAAAC
>JANQHV010000081.1 GCA_028282505.1 SAR324 cluster bacterium
TTGGTAAAGGGAGTTGGAGGGATTTTCAAAAAAAACAAAAAGTGAAATTTTAACCCGTTCAAGGTATGAAACAGATCAGCACGCAGCTAAAGAAAATAGTGCTCCATATTTACCTCTTGTAATTTCAGTATAATTAGTGAAAAGTGTTATATTGTAACACTAAAACCATCAAGAAAAAGGTTCCAGAGGGAGTTCATCTTTTCAGCGTTTTCCTGTTGTTTCCGTTGAGCAATGGTGAATTTAATGACTTATCCCTTCTTTTTGAGATATTGCTGATTTTAGTGCTTTAATGTTAGGTTAAAATAAATTGTTAATTAAAGGGAGCATGAAAAAAAATCAGAATGATGCAGCAGTGATATATGAAGATGAAGAAATGAAAATTGCTCAAGAAGAAATCAAAGAGATCAGAGCAATGTTACTCAAAGAACAAAAAGAAATCCAAAACCTGTTATCTGATAAGAGAGAGGAGTTTGATACTGAAGTTGGAGACGAGATTGACAATTCTGTGAATACTCAAGAACGAGAAATGCAATCGAGAATGGAACTACGACATTACCAAAAACTGAAATTAATTGAAAACGCCCTCGGTCGTATGGATTTAGGGGAATATGGCTGGTGCGAAGAAACAGGAAACTGGATTGGGAAAAAACGATTAATGGCTCTCCCTTTTACCCGATTGAGTGTTGAGGCTCAACAAGAACTTGAGCGTCAGTCACCTAATTATCGTTATTCACCTTCTGTAGAAAACCTCAAATTAGAAGATGATTAAATTCATTTCCCAACCGTTTCATTTCACGTAACTTTACCAGTATTCAACTATCGTAAATTTAGGCCTTAGAGTAAAGGACATCATGACGGACTGGAAGCCTCGTGCTCCATTGCAATGCTCACATTGTGGAATGGTTGCCGCCTATCCTGCCGCGGAAGGATATGTCTGCGAAGAGTGCGGGCATATAATGACCTGGAGTTTTATTAAAGTTATGAAGATGCGTTCTACGAACCCTCAAGACAAGGAAGATTTGAGAAAATCTTGCTGGAAACAAATCCCTCCTTTTGACGATGATGTCGTTGTCGACTTTCAAATTTGATTCAGAAGCCCTATGCGGCAAATTCAGAGAAGAGATGTTTTCCGTACGTTGTTTCAGGCATTAACCTTATGAAATTTGTATTGTTTGCTTCGAATTTAAAACGATTATTGCAATTGATTTCATTTCTCACTTTATTTTTGATCTGTTTTACTTATCAAGCTCAGGCGGAAAAATATTTTGTAGGTAAAGTAATCTCAAAAGATTATATCAAACAGGGTGAAGACGATTTCTATGGGCCATTTAAACAGTCAAAAAAGTCTTATGAACTCAAGGTTAAATTTTATCAGCCTATTTTTAATTTATTCGATGAATGGCCCGATAAAGAAGGAAAAGTTCTCCATGAGGAATACACGGGATTATCGGTGAGTCCGCAACCTGGAAATTGGGTGATCTTGAGGGTACTCAGTGAACTGGAAGATGAAGAAATCACATTATTTGTCTCTGACGTGATAAGGTTGTTTTGGATTGGAATTGTATTTTTTTTCTTTCTTGGGTTGGTTGTTTTAACGACAGGACTTGCTGGATTCAGGGCGATTGGCGGGCTGCTGCTAAGTATTTTGGTGTTGATTTTCTTCATCGCTCCACAGATTCTAAACGGCTCCAACCCGGCTCTAATCTCCTTGATAGGCGCGGGTTCAGTCGCAGTCATTTCGCTCTTTATAGCCCATGGTTTCAGCAAACAATCTTCACTGGCTTTGGGAAGTGTCCTGTTCACCCTGTTAATGGCATTTCTGGTAGCTCCTTTGATTATTGAACTCACCCATCTATCTGGGATCGGTGGTGACGGGGAGTATCATTTGCAGCTAGGGACTGAAAAAATCTACAATATGAAAGGATTGTTGTTAGGAGGAATTGTTATCGGCACATTGGGGATTTTGGATGATGTGGCCGTAACCCAAATCAGCGCTATCGTTGAGTTAAAAAAGGCCAATCATTCCTATGGTTTTAATGAATTATTCAGCTCAGCTTTAACTATTGGGCGTGGGCATATCGTTTCATTGATCAATACGCTAGCTTTTGCCTACTTTGGAGCTTCCATGCCAATCTTGCTCGCTTTTACACTAAATACGACCCAACCTGCTTGGGTTTCACTCAACAGCGAAATGATTGTAGAAGAAATCGTCCGAACTGTGATCGGCAGCTCGGCATTGATTTTAGCAATGCCTATTTCATCCGCATTGGGTGCTTTATATTACCACTACAACGATGCTCCTGATTGAGAGGATTGTGATTCGAGTGGCTTTAAGACAGTTAAAAATTCAAACAACCAGTTTGATATTCACTAACAAGTAATCGAATCTTAAAAATATGTTTTCCCATTGGAACTCCGAAGAACTGAATAAAATTGAAAAAAGGACTCTCGGGCACTATGATGCCAACGCCGAATCTTTTTGGGAAGGCACAAAAGACCACGACGTAACCCAAAATCGAGAAGCATTTTTATCAGCTTGTATTCAGGGAAAATCATTAGATATTCTGGATTTTGGTTGTGGGCCTGGGCGAGACGTTAAGTATTTTAAGGAGTTAGGACATCTTCCTATCGGCTTGGATGGCAGTAAGGAGTTTTGTCGGTTCGCTCGTCATTATACCAATTGCCCAATTCTTCAACAAACATTTCTTAACTTGGAATTGCCGAAAGCAGAATTCGATGGCATTTTCGCCAACGCCTCGCTTTTTCATATTCCTAGTCAGGAATTGCCTCGAATCCTTAATGAATTACATAGAACTCTTCGACCGGGCGGTATTTTATTTTCTTCCAACCCCCGAGGCAACGGCGAAGGTTGGCAAGGCCAACGGTACGGTCATTACATGGAATTGAAAACCAGTCATTCTTTTCTGGAAGCAGCTGGTTTCGAAATAGTACACCACTATTATCGCCCTTCAGGCAAACCACGCCATGAACAACATTGGTTAGCAATAGTAAGCAAAAGTGTTCATAGTTAGAGGTCGGAAAAGATCTCATGAGCAGAACTTCGTTTCGAACGTACTGAATCGAGAAACAGCGTATAACATGTAGTCAAAGTCAGTCACCTTGTAGATTGGCTAGTGATCCACAAGGCATGAACTTTCGCATACTGAACTAAGAACCTGTTTGAAAAACCTGATTCTGCTACAAAACCGCCTCATTGGCGTCTATTTTGAGAAAATTTTCGTTAAATAGGCCAGCTATTCGCCTTAAATTTTCTCAAAAATCCACTCAATGAGGTCGATTTTTCGCGACGAACCATCTTTTCCAAACCGGTTCTAAAGCAATCATCCACCCTTTTATGACATACTAAATATGAAAGATTTAAAAAAAGTTTTTCGTAATATTGAAAGAGAAATGAGCCAATCTAAATGGTTTGAAGAAGGCTGGGAAATCTATAATAGAGGTGTTTACCTTCAACTTTCTAAGAC
>JANQHV010000084.1 GCA_028282505.1 SAR324 cluster bacterium
CAGTAACTTCATGGGAAAGTTGCTCCTGCTCCAGGTTGCGGATCGTTTGAGCGGCTTCGTAGCCATCCATGACTGGCATTTGAAGATCCATGAGGATGAGATCATACTGATTCTTTTGGTAGGCTTCTACGGCTTGTTGTCCCGTTTCTGCCAAATCAAACTGGTATCCCGCATTGTCCAGGTGTCTCATGGCGACCTGCTGATTGGTCTGGTAGTCCTCCACTAATAAAATCTTATACTTTTTACGAAATTCTTCGGCAATGGAATGACGGGTCACTAATTTGGATGTGGAAGGCAGAGCTGATGTCTGAGTCAGTCCCAGGATGGAGATAATGGCTTTATAGAGGTAATCACGCCGCACCGGTTTGGTCAGATAACCTTCAATGCCCAAATCTTGGCATTTTTGTCCATCTCCCTTCCTGCCGCTTGAGGTCAGCATCAGCACTGGAATTGTTTTCAGTGTCTCATTTTCTTTGATTTGCTGAGCCAGGGAAAATCCATCTATAGGAAGCATGCGTGCTTCTATTAAGATTAGCTGAAACAGATCTTTAGATGCAACTGAATCGTCAAGAGTGGAAAGGGCTTCCTGTTCAGTGGTAGCTTCTTCTACGGTGCATCCCCAGTATTGGAGGTATTCCCGCAACACAAAGCGGCTATGCTGGCTTGAATTAATCACCAACACCCGTAAGCTGGGGAATCCACTGGATTCTTGCTCGACCAAAGCAGAGGAACCTTTTTCTTTGGCAAGTGTGACAATAAACCAGAATGTGCTTCCTTGGTTTTCTTCACTCTCCAAACCAATCTCTCCACCCATCAAATCCACCAATTGCTTACAAATGGTAGTGCCTAAACCGGTGCCTCCATATTTTCGAGTCGTTGAGCCGTCAACTTGGGTGAAACTCTCAAAAATGCTTTTTTGTTTTTCTTTGGGAATGCCAATGCCGGTATCCTGCACAGAAAAACGGAGTGTGACGGTTTCTCCTGAATCTTCGAGCAACTCGACTTTGAGAAAAATACCACCTTCCTTCGTGAATTTAATGGCATTGTTGACCAAGTTGACCATTACTTGTCGCAGCCGGTTGGGATCGCCAATGAGTTGGGCCGGAATATCCAAGGCGACAAAATAGATAAATTCCAGTCCTTTGTTTTCGGCAGCAGTTGCCAGCGCATAAGAGAAATCACCAATCAACGCTCTCAGATTAAAAGGAATGGTTTCTACTTCCAGTTTACCAGCCTCAATCTTAGAAAAGTCCAGGATATCGTTCACGATCCTTAAAAGAGACTCAGCCTCACTATGGATGGTATAGACAAAATGGAGCTGTTTTTCATCGAGTTTGGTATCACTGATCAATTCTGTCATGCCAATGATGCCATTCAAAGGAGTTCTGATTTCATGGCTCATGTTGGCTAAAAATTCAGATTTTGCTTGATTGGCTGCAACCGCCTCCAGTCTGGCCTGCTCCATCTCTTTTTCGGCTTTTTTGCGTTCTGCATTTTCCTTGCGAAGATTTTCCAGAGATTGTCTCAGTTCCGAGGTACGCTCTTTGACCTGAGTTTCCAGGCTATTTTTGTATTGCTGCAACTCTTCATTGGCTTTTTGTTCAGCCAGATTGACCCGCTCTAACTCTTCGTTGACATCTTGGAGTTCCAGGTTTACTTTGGCCAGGATATTCCGTTCCGTTTCCAACTGCATTTTCTTCATACGCAGAAGTGCATTGACCTTGGCCATGAAGGCTTTGGGATTATAAGGCTTGGTCAAATAATCGTCAGCTCCTGCATTGAATCCCTGGATTTTATCGTTGATGTCGTCTTTGGAGGTGATGATGATGACAGGAATCTGTTGGGTAGCCGGGCTGTTTTTGACTTTTCGACAAACTTCCAACCCATCAATTTTGGGCATGACAACGTCTAAAATAATCAAATCAGGCAGGTACTGCTTCATGGCGTCTAAAGCAGCCTGGCCATCTTCAACAGCAATGGGATTATAGCCTCCTTCTTCCAGCAGTTCTGCCAGTTGTTCACGAACCACCAAACTGTCATCGGCGACCAGAACACGAGGCTTTTCTGAAAAGGCATCTTCGGATGTTTTTTGTAACCCCCGAAACCTAAGAAGAGATTGAAGTTTGGCAATCAATTCGGTTTCAAAAAAGGGCTTGGTCAAATAAACATCTGCTCCGGAATTGAGTCCATAGACTTTATCCTCTACATCATCTTTAGCTGTCAACATAATAACAGGAGTCAGGCGGGTCTTTTCGTTTTCTTTGATTAGCTTGCAAACCTCAATGCCATCAAGCTTTGGCATGATGACATCTAGAATAACTAAATCTGGAGAAGCTTGCTGAAAGAGATCAATGGCTTCTTGCCCATTTTCAGCGATTTCCACCTCATAACTGTTTTCTTCCAGCATTTCTTTGATCATCATCCGATAGGTCAGACTGTCATCGGCAACAAGAATTTTCATGAACACTCCTTTTTCCCTTTTTAATATTTCCAAGTAGCCATTCCTATCCTAACTCATGCATGTTCCAGTGTCACTTTCAAAAAGCACTCGCTGACCACTAAAAGTGTCACAGATTTTTCTTTGGAAAATGAGGTTTTATATGAGTTTGAAGATTTGTAAGCAGTTTTTCAAACGCTTTATATTATGACCATCTATTCCCAAAGCAAACCTGTTTTTTCCCGCCTATCTGTCCGAAATCCTCTGTATACTCTGTAAATCAAGGAATCCAATCATTTTTAATCATGGGCGGAGCGTCGGTTTGAAGTCCGCTCAAGTCCGTAAAAATCCATAATTTTGCTACGTTTTTTGTTATGCTGCTACGTTTTTGCTACACTCCTGCTACGCAGATTTTGTGTAATGCGTTGGTTTAGCAATACATTTCCTCCCACCAACGAATATAAAATTATATCCTTTATTATTCTTTATTGATTACTCTCAATCTCAGTAAAATTCAAGGTTTACAAAGATTGTTTGAATTCGGGTTTTGGGTGTGGTATGAGAATCAAAAACGAATTTTAGTAGTCCCTCTCTGACTTTTTAAATTATGAATTTGCTGGCTCGTTATAAGCGTTTGTCCTTTTGGAATAAACTTACTGTATGGGGTACTCTTGCAACCTTTTTGGGAACTGCCATAGCAATTTACACCTTATTCTCATCCTCTGAGGAAAAAATATCGTTCGATAAAAGTCCGACTATCAAGGGAGTTATTGGAGATGTTAATGTCAACTATAAGTAGATTCATTATTTATTCATTTTTTATTTTTTTGGTCATACTACCAGTTAGGAGTTTTTCCAAAGAAACCCCTAAAGTTAATAGTCCTACTATTAAAGGTGTGATTGGAGATGTGAAGGTAACTTATGGTGTTTCACAAGAGGAATTTGATAAACTCGTAGAAAGTTTAAATGTTACAAAAGAGGCACTATCTACCCTTCTGAAAACATTGAAAGAAAAAAACATTGCTATTGGAGAGCGTGATAAGGTTATTGAAGAATGGGGCAAAAAGTACAAAGAATTAGAAGAACGATTGACTCAACGCTCTGATACTGAAAAATGGGTCAAACAAGCCAAGGAAGAGTTAGGCAAAGGGAATCTTGATAAAGCAGAAGAGTTACTTCAAAAATCTTTTCAGGAAAACCTAAAATATGTAAAAAAAGCAGCATCAGATGCGTATGATCTAGGTACAGTCAAAGAACTGAAAATCGAATACCAAGCAGCAAAAAAATATTACGAACAAGCAATGAGTTTTGACCCTGATAATTCGCTGTATCTCAATCAATATGGTGCTATTCTTCACTATTTAGGTGAATACGACAAAGCGATAAAGTATTATGAGAAAGCCTTAGCCAGTGATCTGAAAACCTATGGAAACCAACATCCAAAAGTTGCCATTTACTGGAACAATCTTGGCTCGGCGCAGCAGGCACTCGGTCAGTACAAAAAAGCGATTGAGTATTATCAGAAAGCCTTAGCCAGTGGTCTCAAGACTTATGGAGAACAACATCCTAACGTTGCCATCAGATGGAACAATCTTGGGGTAGCGTGGTATTTTCTTGGTCAGTACAAAAAGGCGATTAAGTATTATGAAAAAGCCTTAGCAAGCGATCTTAAGACTTATGGAGAACAACATCCTCAAGTTGCTATTTACTGGAACAATCTTGGGGATGCGTGGCGGACACTCGGTCAGTACAAAAAAGCGATTGAGTATTATGAAAAAGCCTTAGCAAGTGATCTCAAGACTTATGGAGAACAACATCCTCAAGTTGCTATTTACTGGAACAATCTTGGGCAAACGTGGAAGGCACTCGGTCAGTACAAAAAGGCGATTAAGTATTATGAAAAAGCCTTAGCAAGTAATCTTAAGACTTATGGAGAACAACATCCTCAAGTTGCCATAGGCTGGAACAATCTTGGGCAAACGTGGCAGGCACTCGGTCAGTATAAAAAAGCGATTGAGTATTATGAAAAAGCCTTAGCAAGTGATCTTAAGACTTATGGAGAACAACATCCTCAAGTTGCCATAGGCTGGAGCTCTCTTGGGGCAGCGTGGCAGGCACTCGATCAGTACGAGAAAGCGGTGGAGTATCATGAAAAAGCCTTAGCTATTGGCCTCAAAATGTATGGAAATCAGCATCCACATGTTGCTATTTATTGGAACAATCTTGGCTCTGCGCGGCAGGCACTCGGTCAGTACGAGAAAGCAATTAATTACGTTGAGAAAGCTTATAGTGTCTTCAAAAAAGTACTGGGAGACAACCACCCAAATACAAAAATAGTTAAAAAAAACTTAGATTCATTGAAGAAAAGAAAAACAAATCAAAAACTCTAATCTTTTTTGTTAGAATTACCCTGTTAGAAAAATGCCCTTACCTCATTTTGTGATAAAAACTTTCATATAGAAAAGCTTAATCGGTTCAAATGTTTGTCTATTTTTTATATGGATGTCAATGGGCATTATCAACCATATCAAGTACATAACCTTCAAAATCATGTATCTGAAAAGTCTCATTTGTTGATAAAAAGGAGGCACATTGCAGATCCATATCGAACAGGCTAATGAAAGAGAAATTGACGCACTTTCCTCCATTGCCTTGGAATCCTTTCTGAAACATGTGGCACCAAATTATCGACCTGAAGGAATAGAGGAATTCACCAGGCATGTATCACCCGAAAGAATTAAAAAAAGGATGCGATCTGGAAACACATTTTATCTGGCAAAAACTGGAAAACAAATTGTCGGGATTGCTGAAACGAGAGAACCCTCTCATTTGGCGATGTTCTTTATCCAAACAAGTATGCAAAGACAAGGCATTGGAAGAAAAATATTCGAAAGAATCCTCTCTGATTTTCAAAAACAAAAAAGGGAATCACCATTCATCACAGTAAATGCTTCTCCCAATTCAACGTTCATTTATCAAAAACTAGGTTTCGAACCAACAGATGAGATGCGCGAAGTGAATGGAATGAAATTCGTTCCCATGCAGCACTCAATCAAATGAGAGCAATGAACAAATTGATATACTGTTTTTCCTTCCTTCACCTCCATCCTCTCCTCAGAGAGAAGCTTTACATAATTAGTTGCTGTCAGGAAAAGAATTCACCAGTGCCTTAAAGCACACTGGGTGTCTTTCTGGACAAGCTGGTAAAAACGGGCATTGTGTCCCAAGCCAGGGCTGGCCCGGTGCCTTGCTTCATGGATAATCGTTTCAATCAAGCGGGACTTTTTCGGCCAGCCAAAAAACCAAAAATTCGAACGATGAATTTTAATCTGAAATTCCCCCCAATACATTCCTGTTTCTCCATATTGAATATCGTGATTTCGATAAACACTTTCGGTTGTGTAAAGAATAGGAACGGTTTCCAACTTCACCCTCATCACCGATGAAAAACAGGGCAGCTTCGTGAGACGGGTGACATATTGATTCAGAGTACGCTGACGTGCTTCGATATCCTCAAAAATGACTCCTAACAAATGGTATTGGTCCAAGAGAAAAAACAGGGAACCTGCCAACATTCCCAAAATAAGCAAAACGTTCAATTTCTTGTTTTGTAAAGAACGGTGCGGGTATTTGAGAGGCAAATGGCGTTGTTTCAAAGCAACCCACTCATCCCATTCTTGCTGCAACGATGCTAGATCCTTTTCTGTCCAGCTATAAAAATAAAAGGAAGGAGCGTCGTCAAAGCCGGGTAGATCCATTTGAAAAAAAGCATGCTCTCCACAACGGTGACAATCAATGGAAGCGAACCAAAAACCGTCTTTGCCTTGAATGGGATTAATGGAGATAGAAGTCGTGTTTTGGCAGTTGGGGCATGTCAATTGGAAAGGGTTGGGACTTGTTATATCTGCCTGCTGCATTGGGAGCGGCCTGAAGGATTTTTCAGCAATTCAATCATGGCACAATGCAATTGCCTCCGTTCGAGTGGGGACAATCGTCAAGATTTGATCCAGTTGGGTGAGTTTGAATACTTTTTGGTTCTTTTCGGTTAAATTACAAAGAATTAACCTGATTCGACGATCCGTCAGTGTCTTAAAGATCGACATGATGGTTCCAATTCCAGAAGAGTCTAAGGATGAAATCAATTCTAGATCGACCACAAATGCATGGACTGTTTTATTTTCCAAAATAGAAAGCACTTCCCGATGCACTTTAGTTTCCAAGTTCATTATGGAATTACGGTCAAAATTTAGAAAGCAAATCCCATCTTTCACTTCATACAATCTTCCCATTTTATCCCCCATAATAAAGATATCTCTTCTCTTAGTACCACTAATCAGATAAGTATTCGAATTTTTGTTGTTACAGTCTTAACTCTTAATCCTAATCTTATATCTTTGGAAATTGGGGAATTAAGATTAGAGGCGAACGGCCAGTCAAAGATTAAGAGTAAGAATTTGTATACTCCACTGTGACTCCTTGTACCTAGACAGAAACTATCCTTCTGTTCATCGCTTTTTTGGTATATCATAACCAATTCATTCGACAAGCTATTAATTGGAAGAGTCCCATGAGAGAAGAATTATTTTCTGAATTACGACAATCCAGAGTTCAAAAAATCAATCAACCTTTCCCCCATTGTATCATTTTAGAGATTTACAGCAAAGGAAAGCAACAGCATTGGTTATTTTCTGCACATCCAAAGTTTGCAAGAATTTGTCAAACCTGGCAGCGTTTTCCCAATCCCCCCATGCCACCTATTTTTTGTTTATGGTTACGGAACCGGATACAGCATGGAACTATTTCTCATATCACCGTACTGGCATCACATATTGGGGAGTTCAGGATTAGACGGTATGACGAAGAATATTTCTTAATTTGGGAAGAAAATGGGCCTTGCAGCAATCTTTTGCTATTAGATGGCAATCGGAATTTATTGATGGCTTTGCACAATCCAAATCAACCAGGACGTGTGCTTAAAAAAAATATGCCTTATGCGATTCCTGATGCCATTCCTCGTACAGTGCAGGAAATGATTTCTACCGAACGGGATGCAGTCCAACGGGATAAGCATTTTTGGGATCTGGAACTGTTAGGAAATCAACTCAACCAGAAACAGCAGTATGTGAAACACTTCAAAACCTTGAAAAAAAAGCTGGTTCGGCGACTGAAGAAACAGGAACAAGATTTGGAAAATTGCCAGAAAGCTGAACAATACCGTCAATGGGGAGAGTTGCTCAAACCTAACTTACACCTGTTAACAACAGGCCAAACAGAGATTTCTGTAATCAACTATTTTGATGAAACATTACCTTCTATCAATATTCCTTTGAATCCGAAATACAATGCAAATGAAAATTTAGAACATTTTTTTTCCAAAGCCAGCAAACTGGAAAAAGCGGTTCCTCATGTAGAAAAACGGATACTGCAAACATTGGAAGAACAGGAATTATTGGAGACATGCAGCCAAAAATTAAATGCGTTGAATTCTCCACAAGAATTTGCCCTATGGGAAAATAAATTACCAAGGTTTTTGAAGCACAACATCTCTCTTTTGTCTCGTAAATCTGTTAAAAGTTCTAACACCACAGAATCTCTCGCAACACCACTAACCAGGATTAGTTCAGATGGCATCATGATTGTGGTAGGTAGGAATAAACATCAAAATGCTCATGTCACTTTCTCGCTTGCGAGAGGAAACGATTGGTGGTTTCACGCACAAGGAGTGCCAGGATCTCACGTGATTGTGAAGTATCCCAAAATCCCGCTTCCTGCCAGAACATTGCTGGAAGCCGCACAACTGGCAGCTTATTACTGTAAAGTGCGTGCCAATCGAAAAATTGAAGTCGATTATACGCAACGCAAGTATGTCAGAAAAATCAAAGGGGGAGGACCTGACCCGGTTCTCCCCCTTTGATTTTT
>JANQHV010000100.1 GCA_028282505.1 SAR324 cluster bacterium
AACAATGGCCAGGGTTTTTGTTTTTTGCTGCTGAAACAGTTCGTCTTCCAGCCAGCTCAACGCCTCACTCCGTCCGACAAACTCGTCGAGTTCTCCCAGCCTCAGCTCTTGAAACGGGAGTTGGTCCAGCTCTTTTGAGGGAAGTGAGTCAGTGACTTTGGCATGAGCATTTGGAGCCTGAGCAGGGCTGTCTTGGATTTGCTTGACTGTCTGAAGCAGATCATCAATTTTTTGCTCGGTGATGAGTTCTTTGGGATTTCGACTTTTATGGATATATTTTTGAAAGATTTCGATAAATTCAACAATCTCTTGCTCCAGATCCAACCATTGATAAGACACCACATCTCTGACATCATGCTCACGAAGGTATCTATTTAAATGATCTTGGACAGTCGTTACGTCAAAATCGAGTCTACCTTCTTCATAAAGCGATTTTTCTAAACCTTCCTGCAATTCTTTGAGACCAAATATCTTCACCAACGCACGAGGCTCTTTTTCGATGCCATAGTCAACGAGTGTGTGAATATAAATGGACTCAAAACGATCTTGCAGGGGGCTGAGTTTGAGTTTGGTTAAAACTTGAGCGATCTTTTTATTTTTGTCGAGTGTGGAGACCTCGAAATTGATCAGTGAGCTGATCGCGTTGGTGATTAATCCTTCACCGGATACGATGGAATCCATAATCCTCTGATTGGAAAAGAAGAACACAATGATTCGCTGGTTCTAGATAACGAATTGAGTTTGAGTCAACTGACTTATCCCATATCACAACGAGACCAGAAACTCAAATACTCTGTGCGTTGGGGAAAGGTGGAATGGATCGGTTTGCTCTCATTGGAAATATTTGCTACAGTGGTGATCAATAGAAACGTGAACTGAGAGGTATTTTATGGGAAAAGTGATTGTAAAAGATGTGCTCTTGAGAAATCACCAAGATGAAATATTAGTGAATGCCGGACACTTGTCCGCTGAGAAGATGCGGGAGGTTCAGCTGGATATGATCGCTGATACTGGAGCGGTAGCTGTCAGCCTGCCAACGTCTATAGTGGAGAAACTTGGCTTGAGATACATCAAGGATGTCATGGTCATGGTCTCTACGGGAAAACGAATACCCGTCAAAATGTATGGTGAATTAATGGTACATATCGGAGGCCGTGAAGCGTATACCCAATGCTTAGCAAAGGATGAAGGTGCTCCTCTGATCTTGGGACAACTGGTGTTTGAACAAATCGACTATGTGATCGATTGCAAAAATCAACAGGTCATGCCCAATCCCGAAGAAGTGGATGGTATGATGCTGTTTGATGATTTTTAAAAATGCTGTGGCCCCGAAATATGATCCAAATCAACTTAAACCAATTTCAGATCGGAGCAAGACCAGCCGTAAGGACAGGCAATGTAGTCAGAGCAGAGATTGAGGTTGGGGGCAATGCCTCAGATTATGCCGCGTTGCAGCATGAGCTTTTAGAGGTTGGTGAGTCGGACCAGAGCTATGATCCAGACACCGACCAACCCAGGCGACGGCCCGGCTACACCCCAACAAATTTGTTACCGTTCTCTACCTTTTCGTACAATATCTACAATTTCTTGCGTGGTGATCTTTACTTGGGTTGATGGTACATTAGGACAGAAACCAGTTTTTGTCGAACTGCTGAATAGGTATAAACTTGCATTGATTCAATCTCCATCAAACCTGATTCACGTGTAAATATGTCAGAGAACCGGAAAATGGGCAATGTATGATTCCAGAGAAGCGAATGGTTGGCAAGAGGAACCACTTACTGGATAAGAGGCGTATTATGATCAAATAAACAATCTGTCTTGTTAATCAGAATGAATGCACATGGACTATACCTTCTGGTAAACAAGATTGAGCCAGTTCCACGAGATGATGATGGTGAGAAAACAAGAGGATTTGTGTTTTTTGAGAGAGCTCCGCCAAAGTATGCAACAGGGCTTCTGCCCGTTGATCATCAAAATTAATCAAAATATCATCCACAATGAAAGGGATCGGCTCATGCTTTTCGAGGTATTGTTCAAGGTGGGCCAGGCGTAAAGAGAGATAAAGCTGATCTCGTGTTCCATCGCTCATCCCTTCTACCAGCACTTGTGTTCCATCAGGTCGTAAACCAACCAGAATGGGGGTGTCTGTTTTTTCATCAAAATCTGTTTGCAGGGCAGCAAAAGATCCCAGAGTCAGTTTTGTAAAATACTGGCTGGCACTTAACAGTAAAGGATTTTGTTTTTCTTTGCGATAGTGTTCGATTTGCCGCTGAAGGATCAGGAAAGAGAGTTGAACCAGGAGATAGCGTTCCACTCCCTCTCGAATTTCTGCTGCGCAATTTTCTAATTTTTCTGCAGCTTCTGCTGCTTTCCCTCCTCCATCCATATTTTCCAAGGCATTAGTTTTGCTGCCAATGTCTTCTGACAGTTCCAACAATTGTTGATTCAAAGTTTCGAGCTGAGTTTCAGTTTCTCTGATTTTTTCAGGCAGTGTATCAATATCTAACGTTTCTGTTTTTACAATCAGCTCCTCGATTGTCAAACCACCCCCATAATCGAGCAGCTGAGTTTCTACCCGTTTTAGATCTTTTTTCTTAATTTCTGTCTGTAAAAAACGTTCTTCCACAGCTTCCAATTCTTCTATTTTTTCACATCGTGCCTGTTCGCATAATGTACTCAAAACCTGATTTGCTTTTTCCATCTCACGTTGAGCCTTTTCGAGGACGGTCTCCCTTGATTTTTGCTGTTGCTGGTGTTCTTGCAATGCAGTTGAATCTTGTTTTGTTTTTTCAAGCAATGCGTATAACTCCGTAACGGTCTGAGCAACAGAGAGTTTTTCTAGTTCAGGAGCATACTGGCTGACAAAATCCTGTACATGTTTCTCATAGTGTTCAGTATCCCGGTCAATGCCACGAATGCGTTTTTTGTGACTGGCTACCTGATCTATTTTTTTAAAAAGCTCTTCTAATTCCAGGATGACTTCATTGACTGTGGCTGGGAAATCGTCTTCATTCAAGCCTAATGGTTGCACAGCAATGAGCCAGTTTGACTTCCAATCTTGCAATGCGTTCATAGCAGTCTGCTTTTGCTCATAGGCATCCTTCAATTCATTTTCGAACTGGATGATCCGCTGTTCCAACTGTTCTCTTTTTCGATTGGAAGTTTCCAATTGGTCTACCAGACGTTGAGCATATCCAATCAGATCATCTAATTGATTCTCTGAAGACGCTTGTTTTTTTCGATTTTCCTGGTCTTCTGGTGATTCCAACAGTGGTAAACAGGTTTCGATGTCTTCACAATGATTGGTGATACTTTTTTGCAAATGTTTGAGGTGAGCTTGTCCTTTTCTCAAATTTTCTGCATGTTTTACTAACAGCTGTTGCTGTTCGATCCAGTTACGCATTTCATGAGGAGAGCGAGCGGTTACCTCGATAGCCTCCCAATGCCCCGACCATTCATTCCAGCATTTCGTTCGCTTTTTCTGTGTTTCCAGCATCTTTTGTTCCAATTGATGGATATCTTCTTGATATTTTTCTTTATGGGCCAGGTAAGTTGCTTGCTGGGCAACACGATCCGCTTCGCGGCGTAAACGATCAGCCATTTCATCGGCCTGTCGAACAATTTTTTCATATGTGTCCAGGATGGAATTATTGAACATGGTTTCTGTCTTCATCGACTTTTCAGATTTTTCTTCGATGAGCATGAGACGAATCGCTTCCCAGTCTTTATCCCTCAAAAAACGCACCGATTCTAATTCTTTTTCTGTTGGAACTTGTCCGGTCAATTCCAGTTCTTTCAGTTGACGTTCAAGCTCCATGACCTTCTCCCTGTTTTGTGTCAACTGGTTCTGGTAGGTTTCCAGTTCACGTTCCATGAGTCCCAGGTCGTTATCAAATTTGTTAACCGTTTCCTTAGCAGGAACTTTCAGCGTTTCTAATGTGGCCAATGTTCCGGACCAGCCAGGTAGTCGTTTTTGTTCGATCTCGGCCTGTTGCTGTTCATGTTCCCATTGCATCAATGCCTGTTGGTGATCCAGCTCCAGGTTGCCTTGTTTTTCAGCACGTTTGATGGCTTGTTTCAATAAAGAGGAATCCTGGAATGAACCAGATTTTTGCAAAGATTCTCTGGCTACTGCGATTTCCTTTTCTAATCGTACCAATTTTGCTCCAGTTTGCTCAACTTGATCAAATAAAGCTTGTCGTTGATTTCCCAAATCTTGAACTCTCCGGCGTTGTGCGATGGTCAGGCGAAATGTTTCTATTTCAGAAAGGGAAACATTGTACTGGAGTTTTTTTAAGATATTTTCAGCATCCATCTCAAATAATTCTTTTTCTCCCTGGAGACGATTTCGATCTGAAGCCGCTTTCTGATAGCTCCCCAATTGTTGATGTAAATCTTGGATGATTTGTGATTGCTGGAGCAAGATTTCTGAAATGCTCAAGGCGGACTGTCGTTTTTCAATGTGGAGCAGCTCTTCTTTGGTTCGTTCGATCGTATTCAGGGCTACTTTCAATTGCTCTAACGCATTGCGACGGACTTTAGAAAAATTTTTAGGCAGTTTGGGCAGATTGCCGAGGTTTTGCAGTTCTCCCAACAACATCTTTCGCTCTGCAATGAGAGGAATCGCTTTTGAAAAACGTTCCCATTTATTTTTCTCTATGCTCAACTGATTTATCTCTTGGGAGATCTGGTCTTTTTTGGCTTTTATCGTTTTGATGGCCTGATCCAGTGTGAGCCATTGTTGACTGGGCAGGGAGATGCGGAGTTTCTCTGCTTTTGCTTCTTTGTAGGCATGGATGGCTTTGTTGATGATTTTCTGTCCTCTTGGCCGAAAAAGTGTGTCTGATTCTTTTTCCAAACTGCGTAACACTTCACGCAGTTGTGTATTTCCCATTCCAGCCGAAAACAAACTCTGCCCCAATTGTCCATGCCCTTGCAGGATATCTTCTCCGCCCTGATGTAAAGTTTCGTGGTTGATGCCAAAAAATGAGGAAAACACCTCTTTTTCCAAATTCCCCAAAAACTTGTGCAAGGCTTCTTCTGGTAGTGGTTGTTCATTGGTGTCAAGCAAGGTATCTTTCCTGCCTTTTCTTCGGATAAAAGAAGATTCTAGTCCGTTGGAGTGGCGCAAACGAGCTCCAACGCGAAGTTTCGAGTGCAAAAAGGTGTCAGAGGATTGGTGGGGAAATCCATAGAAAAAGCCTGTCAAAGCACGAAGGGTCGAACTTTTCCCTGCTTCATTAGGACCATAGAGGATGTGTATTCCTTCTTTTCCAGCAGAAAGATCCAATGCACGATCATTAAATGCACCATAAGCCATTAATTCTAACTGAAGGATTTTCATGATGCATCTCCTTTGGAAAGCAACTGCGGAATCAAAAAGTGTTTGACTTGCCCGCACAATTCAGAAAATTTTTCAGGATTTTTCAAGTCAATAGCATCCTCTCCTTCTTGCAACTCTATTGGTATTTTACGTTGCAATTCGACAAAATCTTCAAACCATTGCCCACTTTCCCCATTAAAGTCGATTATTTCGTCTAGCATGCGGACCAGCCCACCAACAGGATCATCTCGCTTACTCAGTTCTTCCCAATTGATTTCAGCACTGGTTTGAATATTAATTTTTTCAATCCAAAGATTCAGATTGTTGGCAACTGCACGGATTTCATTAATCCAGCGAGTAGAATCGTTGTGCAATTCGTGGTGGGCTCGACAGGCTCCTGTGATTGTCAAACGTATTCCCATTGGCAGTCCATCTGCCCGATCAGCTTCCTTCTGCATTTCTGCTTCTATGCACTCGACCACATCCTCTCCATATTCCAGATCAGCAATAGAGATTTCACAGTTTTTCCAACGGAACACATCCAGGCTTTGATGCTCTACAGCAAGAACCTGCTTTTCTTCTAAAGTGACTAGTGTGCATCCCTTTGCCCCAGTTTCCCGAATATGTCGTCCTTGTATGTTGCCTGGAAAGACAATCCATGGATTTTGATGAAGAATTTCTCGTGTATGAACATGCCCCAGTGCCCAATAATCGTAGCCTTTTTCCAGCAGTTGATCGACACTGCATGGCGCATAGCTTTCATGCCCTTCTCGTCCACTGGCACTGGTATGCAGCATGCCAATGTTAAAAAAATCAGGGAGTGCCGAAGGGTAACGAGTTGCCAGGTTTTCTGTAATCACACGCTTAGCAAAGCTTTGCCCATGGATGGCAATCGCAAGCTCAGGAATAGTGATGGTTTCAGGCTCCTTATGGTTCAATACCCGGACATTGGCAGGGAGGCGCAGGTTTTTGGAAACTTGACTGGCAGCATCATGATTGCCTGAAATGATGAACACTTGAATATCAGCTGCCTGCAACTCCGACATCATCTTCATAAAAAACAATCCGGTACTATAGTCTTTCCAATCTCCATCATAAATGTCGCCTGCAATCAGTACAAATTGGACTTGTTCGGTAATGGCCAATTGCACCATATTTTCCAAAGCCCGACGTGTTGCCAGGCGGATTTCTTCCACTGGCGCCCCTTCATAGCGTTCCAATCCTCGCAAGGGACTGTCCAAATGAATATCGGCTGCATGTATAAACTGAATCATGATGCTTTTGGACCCGGTTGGAATTATTTATTGATTTTACGTGTCTAGACTTTGAACATTTTACATGTTATTGCGTTGGTGTCGCAATGGTACTGTTTCGGCGTACCGACTACCTGCTCGAACGAATGAGAAAAAACTTATAGTGATATCAATAGCAATGGGATATTAAGACACTGAGCTACAAAGATAAAGATTTTCTTGCACTTGGAGCGATTTCTAAAAAGAAGTTACCTGTTTTCTGCTTTCTGTTAAAACCTGCAAGCGAAAGCAATATTGTTACTGGCAAAAGTACAAATTTTTCTTTTCATCTAACGATTTATTACTTTACTTTCTTTTTGTCATCCGGTAAATAACCTCTAAATTCACCTTCGAATTTCCTTAGATTTCAATCATACCCTGATTTAGGGTGATAGATTTGCCATTGTTATTTACTCTCTATCACATGAGAGGAGGACTATGAAAAGATGTGTCAATCAATCGAATAATTCAATATTTTCCATTTTATGTGCTTTAATACGGTAATAAGTAGAAAAATTTAAATAAAATAGTAATAAGTGGACATATTTTCTATATATTCTTACTCAATATCAGAATAAGTGGAAAAATTAGGCATCTATAAGCTCCAATAGCATGGAAAAAGTCTACTTATTGCTATGTTGTGCTTATCATTGATGAACATCATCCAAGTTATAAAGGTACAGCAACTCCCTTAAAATTGCTGTTAGAACTCCTTGAAAGACAAGACTGGCCATGCTGAAAAAACATTTATTCATTCCAGTGATTTTGCTTATAATTTCCGTATATTTGATCATGTTTGAAGAACACTATCCTTATCTCTTTGATCCCACATGGAAACGGTGGTTTGATAAACCATATGATGACTCTGAAAAAGAACGACTCCTCATTATTGTCTTCGGAACAATATGGCTCCCTTATCTATTTTACTTATCACAGTATTTGATTAATTATTGTTCTAATAAAAGAGAGGATTACTTGAAAATTGAACGATATAAAACTCTTGCTAAAAAAGGGGATGCTGAATTTCAATTTAGGCTAGCTCTTGCATATGAGAGTGGGAGAATTTTAGAGAAAGATTATACTCTGGCTGCCGAATGGCTGTTAAGGTCTGCCGAACAAGGTTATCCTCCTGCGCAGCATAATCTCGGTTTATGTTACAAAGATGGACATGGGTTACAAAAAGATTACATCAAGTCCTATATGTGGCTCACAGTAGCCAGTGAACATTTTACTTCTAAAATTTTTAGTATAAAAAATTTTGATCCCGCATTTTCAATTGAGCAGAGAAACTTCATTGCAGTAGAAATGAGTTCAGAACAAATTTTAGAAGCAGAAAAATTGGCAAAAAAATGGATCAAAAAAGACCATTCTATGACATGAAATCAGAAAGTTTTTATTCACTTAAAAAAGTAATTGAATATCTAATCTGTTCGTTAAAATTTGGCA
>JANQHV010000103.1 GCA_028282505.1 SAR324 cluster bacterium
GCGCATTCCTTTTTCTGTTTCCTTGAATCAACAATGGCAAACAGTTCATATTTCTTTAGGGCCTACAGAATCACTGCAAAGCATAAAATTTCAAATTCCTTCTTATTTCTTAAATCGATTAGATCTTGGTCGTATTGAGTTGATAAGCCAAGAAAAAAATATCGTTCAAACGATTTATTTCGTTAATAAAGACCGTTGGGATTGGAACGGCGTCATTTCCCACCAATACTACCATTTTTCAAGGCAATCTTTAGAGAAACTTCAAGCGACGAAACTATCACCGCTAATTTTTGAGGAGTTAAGGGCTCTCGGAGATACAGATTTTTTTTCAAAAACAGAACTTCACAATACGCTGAAGCAATTTGTTCATGCTCCCGATTGGAAAGAGCGTGCAATTATCAGAGATCATACTCAACGATTAAATTTTGTAGTACAGCCTGATACTCAGGTTATTGACTTCACCTACCATCCGACTCAATTTTTTTCAGCTTCTGCCATTTTAATTCACTTACGCCCCATCCCAATTACAATGAGTCAATGGTTTTTAAAATCATGGAACATTACAATTGCCCAAATCCTAACCTGGAAATTACCAGAGGAGAACAAACATCCATGGACTCGTTATTTGCCAATAGTCATAGGTGTTTTCCTCAAAGCGGGGGTAATTTGCTTCATTTTGTTACGTTCTCAATCCATTGTTATCAAGGCAATTTACACTATTTATAAATTTTTCAGCAAACCTCAATGGTTTATAGTGAAAACAATTTGTGTCCTGGTATTTGGATTATTTGTGATATATGGGATTCCTATTTTATGGGAGAAACAAAATTTTTTTACAGGAGTGTGGTTAGATAGAACGGTATCAGAATGGTTAGCGGCACCATTGGCAAGTTTGATCCATCAAATAATCTTTGATGGAAGCTACCCTCTTTGGAATCCATTCAATGGTGCTGGAGTACCTCTAGCAGCAGATATTGTTGCTGGAGTTTATTCTCCATTCCATTGGTTCGCCTTCTTGTATCCTTCAGAAGGAATGTGGGAATTTATCTTTATCCTGCGTTTCTTAGTCAGTGGGGTGGGGATGCTCGTATTTCTGCTTTCTTGTCATATTTCCCGATGGGTGGCTTTGCATATTGCTTTGTTGTACATGTTTTCCGGCCATCTTTTTTATTTTGGCAATGCCTGGCATATGAATTCCTTGGCCTTGCTGCCTTTTTTCTGTTTTGGTGTACAACAATTATTTCGTCAAAAATATTTATCCGGTATCCCGGCAGTTGCTTTTTCCTGGAGCCTCATTGTTGTAGGAGGAGGGATGCTGGATATGGTATTGTCGGTGATTTTATGTGGCATTGTTGTTTTGATATGGGGCTTGTCCCACCCCAAAAAACAGCTTCCCTCCTGTTTGCTTTCCCTCTCATGTTTGTTGACATCAGGGCTCATTGGAACAGGCATCGCAGGAATTTTTCTATTACCATTTTTTGAATTATACAATTTGACCTTGCCGCCATGGCCAGGAAGGTCTTTGACGATGTTCAATTCATGGCAGTATGGACTCAGTCTATTTTTTCATCAACTCCTGGTAATTCCTCCAAATCCATCCAGCTATTATATGCAATTTCATCAATATCTCAGTATTTTTATTTTACTGGGCATTGTATGGGGCATGATCTATTTAAAAAGAGCAAATCATTCGCAAAGATCGTGGTTTTTAGGGATGGCCGTATTTGCTGTAATGTATTTGGGAAAATTATATGGCATTCCTTTCCTGCAATTTCTCAATCACACGCCATTTGTACAGGATATTCGATTTGAAAAATATGTAGGTTGTGCATACTTTTCGATTTATGCAATAGCCGCCTTTGGTTTACAATGGGCCTTAAAACAGGTGGATTGGAAAGGTAAGTTATTATTGATTGTTATTGCAGGACTGCCATTTTGGTTTCTCCTCCAATATCATTTAATCTCGGATTTTTCGAATGTATCCCATACTCTGGCTTATAGTACAATGCTTCTGCTTTTTGGAGCATTGTATATCCGCTTGGCTAACCAGCAAAATTCTGTACAGTATCGCTCGATCATTGTATGTATTTTAACACTACTAGTCGGAACTAATATCATCATTGATACACAAACAGAGCCCTGGGGTCCTGCAAATCGTTCTGGCAAATCATACACTCCTCAAGAATTTGATTTGTGGATGAGACAACAAATGGTAGCCAACCCGGTGCGCTTGTATGATACAATCATCCCTGCGAAATATCACCTGCCTTATCGAATATATGATGTGCGAGACAGTTCAAATACTCCGTTATCTCGACACAACACGATACTCTGGGAATATGGTTTACGTAAAACCACTTCTGATCGTTTAACGATGGTATCTTCCCAATATCATGATTTTAACCATGCTGTCATGTCTTTCCTCAACGTTGGATATTATCGTTTGTCTCCTGCTGTTCAACCCATCAACCACCATGAGCCCTCAGAACAAGATGGAATTTTTTTCAATACAACAGTTTTTCCCAGGGCATTCATGGTATATCAAACACATTTTGAACCCATTGCTGAAAAAATTCGGCAACAAATTGCTCAAGATCCAATAATTTTCTTAGAACAGGCCTGGATTGAATCACCAAAACCTTCTAGAAATCTGAACTTACCAACAACAGAAAAGCCAGCATCACAAATTCATTTCATCAACTATACTTACAATGAGCTGCTCATTGAAGTACAAACCAGTCAGCCCGGTATGTTAGTTGTGCTAGATCAATTTTATCCAGGATGGACTGTTACCGTGAATGGAAATTCTGAAACACTGTATCAGGTTGATTATTTATTTCGGGGCGTGTTTTTAGAAGAGGGCAATTCAAACATCCACTTTGTTTATCAACCAAAATCTTTTTATTATGGAACGTGGCTTTCCATCATTTCTGTAATTTTACTTGTTATTGTATGGCTGATGGTACGCAAGAATTCTTCTACTGATGCTGAAGTATTCTAAGGTCTTTTCAGGAGAGCGACAATCCACAAACATAATCTGTTAAGTATCGCTCTCTATCGCTGGTTTCTTAAATTACTGGAAGAATATTTGGAAGTGTTTCCCGTTGGGCAAATCATGGCCTTGGAAATGGGATTTCGTTTGGATTTGGGAGATAAGGTGAGCATCCGCAAACCGGATCTGGCGGTACTTCTGGATACCAATCCAGTCAAAGCCAGACCTTCAGATCGTTCGTTTCATGGAATTTGTGACCTTTGTATTGAGTTTTTATCGGATTCAACGCCTGCGGAAGTGAAAAGAGATACGATTTTAAAAAAAGAGGAGTATGCTAAGGCCGGAGTTCCCGAATATTACATTTTGGATCGGCGAGGAAACCATACCGCCTTTTACCAGCTCAACAAACAAGGCGTCTATGAACCAATGGATGGTAGTGAAAAAGGCATTATTCGCTCCACGGTTCTGGAGCAATTTGCTTTTCGGCGTCAGAATTTAGAAGCACAAACTCCTTTTAAAACATTGATCAATGATCCGATCTATAAACCTTTCGTTTTAAAGTCCTTGCAGGAAGAAAAACGCCAAAAAGAAGAGGAACGACTACAAAAAGAACAAGCATTGGCGGAGGTAGAGCGGCTACGTGCTCTCCTTAAAAATAGTGGCACAGATTTTCATGAGAATTAAAATGAATTATTGCTGGAAATTTATGGCAATGGCGGATGCAATCCTTCGATAATCTTAGTGTAATGGGGGGTGTCTGGATTGATGAGGCCATGTCGTACTAAAAAATCAATGATGACCAGATTGCAGTTCATTTTGAATTCCCTGGTATGGGTGACTTTCTCAATGACGGTTTCGATGGGCCATAAATAAAATTTTTCGACTTCGCCATCGGTATTGACAGGGGTGAAGGATTCGGGGAGTTCCAGATCATAGTTATAAATAGTATCACGTCGCAAGCCTCCTTTGACCTGGATGCAATAATGGATGGTGCCGACGGGTTTTGCCTGTTTGGCCAGATGGAGGGGAATATTGGCTTCTTCCTGGCATTCTTTGATGATGGTTTCCTGAATACCCAGGTTGTAGGGTTTACCACCGGCGACTAAATTATCCAGCAAACTGGGATAAGCCTGCATGCTTGCAGAACGCAAACCAACCCACATGAACAATTTTCCTGCCTTGTGACAAATTCCATTCAGATGCACACCACAGGCCCGAATGCCAAAAAAAGAAATAGCACCACGCTCAATCAGAAGAAAGGGAGGTTCGTCATGGGAAGAGGAGACGGGATAGAGTTCGTTGTACCACCCAGGCAGGAGTTGCTGGTTGCGCCAGGCGTCCAGCACCTCTGCGATTGCCTGAGTTCTGGTTTCAAGTGAGTTTAGTTGGGGATGAAGAACCACTTGATTGGTACTGACCTGAAACACGTCAGGATAGGGTTCCAGGTGAGAAAGTTTTGCTTTTTTAATCCATCCAATAGGTTGCCCTTCAATTTTGAATGGAATGAATTGAGAGATATCATAGACATTACAGATATCAATCCACTTCAACAGGCTCATACAATTTATTAAATCCTCAAATGATGGACAAAGGATTAATTTTGTCCACTGGTAATCAAACCTAATACTGACTGTGGCACCTGATTGGCTTGAGCCAGCATGGCTGTACTGGAAGAAAGTAAAATCTGTCCACCCGTCAATTCTGACATTTCTGCGGCCATATCCGCATCACGGATGGTGGATTCTGCCTGAGTTAAATTTTCTTCTGCAATTCTCAGACTGTTGATATTGCTTTCCAATGCATTCTTTTGGAAAGAACCAAGTTTTGCACGCAACTTGGTGACTTCATCAATGGATTTGTCGATAATTTTCATGGCATCACGTGCACCTTCTGCGTGCATCACATTGATTTCTGCCAGGCTTTCGTAGCCACTATCATTTTGAACACCACGTCCCAACTGATTGGATCGGACGTTATCAATCGACAGGTCGGTAACCTGTTTATTGTGAGGGCCCACTTGAAAACTGATCGACTGTTGGGCCACATGCACAAAGCCATCCACGGGTTGCCCTACGG
>JANQHV010000144.1 GCA_028282505.1 SAR324 cluster bacterium
TATGTTACTCCAAAACTGACGAATCTATTTTTGTATCGCACGACAAATAACCCGGTCTGAAACTTGACCGGGTTCACGCTAATGCGTTATTGTCGTGTAGAGGAGATCGTTTAATTTGGAGGCTAAATTATATCTATTCTAAACATCTATACAAATATTGTCTACTCGTAGATTTACGTGTTTTCTTCTACTTCTCAGAAAAAAACGGACAGGTGATAGGAGGTACCTAGTAAATCTACGAGTATCCTGGGAAAAGGGATCAAAGCTCCCCCATCTCTTCCAGTTCATCATTCTCTGCCAGAACAATCCGGGCATCAGCAACAACCGCACCATGCTCTGAAACAATCAATGGATTGATGTCCAATTCTTGAATAATAGGAAATTCAACAACCAACTGAGAGAGACGCTCAATACATTCTTGAATAGCTTCTAAATCGGCTGGTGCTTCACCCCGAACACCCGTAAGAATTTTTTTACCTTTGATTTCTGTCATCATCTCCTGTGCATTTTCAGAGCGCATCGGAGCGAGCCGAAAAGTCACATCTTTCAACACTTCAGTATAAATGCCTCCCAGACCGAACATGACAATTGGGCCAAATTTCGGGTAGCGTGTTGTGCCCAGGATAATCTCTTTTCCTTTCTCAGCCATCTGCTGCAACATCACACCCCATATTTCGGCATCAGGGCGATATTGGAGGGCAGACTCCATCAACCGATCAAAGGTCTGTTCTGCCGATTCAAGATCTGCAATTCCCACAGCGACACCATTTGCCTCTGTTTTGTGAATAATATCAGGAGAGACGATTTTCATGACCAATGGAAAGCCCACTTGTTGACAAAGAGCCGGTATACTCTCCCTGGTCTTGGCCAATCGGGATTTCAAAACGGGAAAACCATAAGCCTGCAAAACCTGTAATGCTTTCCACTCTGGTATCAGTATTCGTTCTGAATTAACGATATCCTGAATGACCTGATGGGCTTTTCCTCGATCCACATCAAAAATTCTTTCTTTGGTTTGAGCACGCTTTGTCCATTTCTTATAAGCCGCCATCGTTGCCAGAACTTTTGCGGCATTTTCGGGAAACAGGTAGTGAGGAATTCCATTTTCACGTAAAATTTTCACACCAGGAGAAACATCCACCCAGCCCATGAAAGAGGCCAGGATTGGTTTTTCGGTATCCGTTGCCAACCGTGACACCACATGAGCGATTTCTTCAATATCCGTCATGGTCTGTGGAGTCAGTATGACAATGACCGCATCGGTGTTTTCATCTTCCAAAATAGCCTTCAGTGCGGCTTCATAGCGTTCATGCCGTGCATCCCCAATCACATCAACAGGATTGTTCACATTGGCAGTGGGAGGCAAAGACGATTTGAGCACTTCGACGGTTGTGGACTCAAACCTGGCCAATTGCAATCCATACCGAACACAAGCATCGGTGGTCATGATACCTGGCCCTCCGGCATTGGTGACAATAGCCACACGATTGGACTGAGGCAACGGCTGATTTCCAAATGCCATCGCATAGTCAAACAGTTCCTGCACGGTATCTACCCGCAACACACCGGCCTGTGCCATGATGGCATCATAAACCTCATCACTGCCCGCTAAGGAACCGGTATGTGAGGCTGCTGCGCTGGCGCCTTCGTTGGTTCTTCCCGTTTTGATGGCAAGAATGGGTTTACCCGCCCCATACTTGCTGGTCACTTCACGAGCCAAATGCATGAATGTCATGCCATCGGTCAGATCTTCCAAATACATTAAAATGACTTGGGTTTTGGGATCATATGCCAAATAACGCAGCAAGTCATTTTCATTAAGATCCACTTTGTTGCCAAAACTAATAAACTTGGAAAAACCGATTTGATTGCCTTTCGCATAATCCAGGATAGATGTACACAAGGCACCCGACTGTGACATCAAGGCAATGTTTCCAGGCAAAGCCATTCCTCTCGAAAAACTGGCATTCATGGATACTTTGGGATCAGTGTTGATGAGGCCGAGACAATTGGGACCTAATAACGAAATACCATAATCCTGGGCCAGTTGATGAACCTGTTTTTCCAGTTCCACTCCTTCCTTACCTGTTTCTTTGAATCCCGCAGAAATAATGATAGCACTGCTCACCCCTTTCTGATGTAGTTGCTCCAAAAGCTGGAGAATGAACTTACCAGAAATAACCACAACAGCCATGTCGATTGAATCTTCAATATCCAGCACACTGGGGTGACATTTCACACTCAATATGTGCTTGTGCTTGGGATTGACTGGAAAAATAGTACCTCTGAACCCACCCATCATCAGGTTACGCAAAATGGCATATCCCACACTATCCGGGTCTGGACTGGCTCCAATTACAGCAACAGATGAAGGCTCAAATAAATTCTTTATGTCCCGTTCTTTATGAACACGAGCATCAATCGCCTGCAAGGACTTATACTTCATGGTTGGTTGGGTTAATTTTGTCAAATCATCATAAGAAGTCATCGGTGTCACCATTCTTTCTATGGGGTTTAATATTTAACAATTAGTATTGATTAAAGGTGTAGGGTGTCATGCACCCAGTTAGATGCAACACCTGCTTGGTTTCCTAATTCCAATTCTGTCTGTATTCTTGTCATTATTATACTATTGACACGGTAAATTAACTACTCGTTGTTCTACGTGTTTTATATGCAATTATGCATATAAACTAAGAAGAGAGGACACAAAACCAGTAAATTTACGAGTATGAGAATAGTGGCTGGATTGGATTTCACAAAGGAAACTGCGTTATGATTCTGAATCACTCATGTGACGTGTACGAATCTTACTAAGTACAAGTCTTCACAATAAAGTACATAAATTCTTAATCTTTTTCTTAATCTTAATCCCTCAATTTCCAGAGATTAAGAGTAAGATTAGGATTAAGAGTAAGACTGTCATAACAAGAATTTGAATACTTATTTCTGATTAGCGGTACTAAGGAGAGTCCGTCTTGATAAAGGAATTTCTTAACTTCACACAAGGCATAAAGTTTCTATCACTGGAAGTTATACTCTGGAGCTACCATTGAATGGGGGAATCAGAAGATTATAATTACTTTTCATGGGTCGTGTAAGTTAAAACGGCCTCTGCACACTTTACCTCTGTGTTTTTATTCAAAGTTGCTTTATTCTTCCGCACCTCTTTTACAGCTAGAGAAGGATCATCCGAAATAATATAATACCCACTCTCTGGGTCAAATTCGTATTGAGGTAGTGTTAAATAATCTTCAGTACAGGCAATGACTTGAAAATTTTCCATCCCGAAAGGAGGTAAAACTTCAAATTGTCCGAGCAGAACCCACTTATTTACCTGCAGGGTATCTATCTCAACAACAAATTTCTGCCGGTCCACTCCTCTGGAGAGTTGCAATAAGTAAGACTGTTGGGATTTTGTATTTTTTGTATGTCCTACAACATAAAAATATCCGGGCCTATTCATTTTCAACAAAATCTCTAAAACTTCATTACCATGAAAAATCAGGTTTTTATGCCCTTTATTGGTTCTCAGATTGACTTTTAAACCCTGAGAAACCACTAATCCACTGGTACCATTGAGGATGTTGTCGAATGTATAATTTTTTGGTTCCACTTCATATTTTTCGTATCCCACAGGCAATAATTTGATAGAAGAAGCAACCTGTACATCCGAATTTAGATCCAATAAAGAGTAAGTGAGCCTGATACCTGCTTTTGATACCTGATAATCTCCAATCAAATGGAAGGATGCTTTCTTCAAATCGGTTACACTTTGTAATACACTTGATATTTTTTCGCTGATGACGCTGGCAAATGGAGTAATCTCGTTGGATAATTTTGTTGTTGGAGGGTGCACATATACATTTTTTTGTTTGACTGCCGTTGCAATCCGTGTAGCTGCCTCCTCCATTGATTGCACTTCCTCTAAAAGCTTGTCTAACTCCCGTTGAACGATTAGTTTGGTGACAGGTAACTGGATTTTCTTTTGACTTCCTAAAATAGAAGCGACACTGTGGTAATTATAGAGTTGTTGAAGATGGACGAGTATTCGGTTGAGTATTGTTTGCTGGTGATGGTTGTTTGTTTCAGAAGAAAAAAGTTTCCAATCCTGCTTAATCCTGTTTTCAAATTCTTTCAATCGGCTTTCGTACAGTATCAATACTTTCTTTGCTTCTAAGACCGCAATTGTATGAAATAAGCCTTGCTCTGCCTGTGTTTCAAGTACCACTCCTACAATTGGTATCTTTCCACTCAACAAGACTGGCAATTTTTCGATTTCATTGGTTCTAATTTTTCCTTTAATCAATAATTCCAGAGAAGTGGATAAATCACTCAAGGCCTCTTTTTCAGACTCCTTTTGCGTTTCTCCCAATCCTTCTCCTCGATAAATGACAGAAGGTGATTCTTCTTTGTGCTCAGTGATTGTATCTCCATGCACCGGAATCACTTTGGATACGCTCCACAGTACAAAGAAAATCAATAAAATTGGTAATGATCTCATAAAAATAATTAACTCATGTTACGTGTATATTTTTTCAGAAAGTTTATCTTTCATAAAAGCTACCATTTCTCACTCAAAAAATTCTTTTAAATTCTTTGCGTTGAATGAGAAACAAGTTTATTGCAAATTTCATTCACGTAACGTCAGCAACTATTAAAGATCAGCAGAGTAGTGTACAATATTAACAATCCGATCATTCCGAACATCGACTGAAAAATTCGAATAAACCAGAGTGTTTCCCAGCAGATTTGGGACGGTTCGTATAGCTTTGCCATATTTTTGTTGAAATGCCTGGTACTCAACAGGAGGATCAACGGCCGATACCACCAACTCGATTTTATTTTCAACCACGAGAAGCTTCATTTCCTCCCCCTCATAGATTTCTCCAGAAAATTCACCAATATCAAACTCTGTCACTTTCATTGTACGAAGTAATGATTTGGAGTATTCTGATAAACTTTCCAGGTTACCGAGAGGGATGGGAGATGTCCAGGAGGATGTGACAGGAATTGCATTTTTTGTATTAGCAGCCATATTTAGCTTCTTTCGAACCGACTGGGCATATATTCCAGTCGATTCGTGTTGTAAGAAAGAAACCCATGCTTCCCTTGCCGATACATTACGTTTTCGCTCTGAAAGAATACGAGCCTGATTGTATAATGATCTGGGATAGGAAGGATTATTGATGAATATTTTCTGCAGTGATTTGAGGGCTGTATCGGCTGTATCAATATTGTTCCTATTGCCAAATAAATAGATAGCAATGGCCCGATTATTCAAAATATCAGGATGGTTTGGATGAAGCTTCAGAGCTTCATCCGCTACACTAATTGCTTTAGAATATTGCTGATTCATGATCAATGCTGACGTCAGGTTCACTTTAGCAGGCAAGTAAGCAGGGTCAAGATGCGACGCATGTTCCAGATACCGAATCGTTTTTTTAATGTGTTTATAAAATGAAATATTCTTAAAACACTTATTTGTTTTAGAAGAAGCATCACCACGAATTCCCTCCAAATGAAGTCCAGAAGTCTGAATATCCAGGAGGGTGGCCAGATTAAAATGAAATGGTAAACTTCGATTACACTGACTAAGCACATTCATGGCCAATTGATAGTGAGTCAACCCAATATTGCTGAATACTTCTCTACCAGGAAAACGTTCTTTAAATCTTTCCAGCAAAAGCACAGCGTCTTCATAGCGCCCCAATTGATAAAGCCGAACCCCAATTTGAAAAAAACCCAGAGTACTCACGACAGACCTCATTTCAGCCTGTAAAAAGATCGCTCGTAAATCAGGACTGAGATGAGTTGGATCACTATAAGCCACATCGCCGGTTATCTGAGAAACCCATTCTTTGATAAAATTTGTTCCCTCCTCATCTACCACAGTCTTTGGATCATACCCTGCCATCGTCATATAAATGATCCCATAAGCATCGGCCTCCAGTTCTTTCAAGCGTAATGCGTCTCGATTGCCAATAGCATCACTCTGTGATCTTAACATGGTGAGCAATTTTGTTCTACTTTGTCCTGCCAAAGTATTTTTTCTAATCACGTTGAATGTTGCCATATGCCAAAAATCATCTTTGGCCAAATGTGCCAGTTCATGTCCCAATATAAACGCCAGCCTGGAATCCCCCTCTGCAGAGACATTTCCCTGATAACAGATCCTCAGCGCTCCATAACTCAGGACAACAGTACCGTCTTTGATTGCAATGGCCCACGGTTCTCTCTCTTCTTTGATGATAACCAACCTCGGAAATCGGTTTCCTTTTTTATCAGCAGCAGCACGGACTTTTTCAAATACTCGGTTTGCCCGCATGACCAAAACATCTTGTTCGTCAGCAACCCCATAATGATCAATCCACCATGCGGCATGGCCCTGAAGGTTTTCTGCTACTGAAGTACCAGGCAATATATAAAAACCAAGCAGGCTGACGATAAACATTCTATTAGCACATTTCCATATTTGATTGATTAAATATATCATAACAACGATTGAATCTGATTTAATTGTTTTTCCAGGTTTCTGTAGGAAATTTCCCTAAGTTCTTGCTGTAATATCTGTTTGACTTCATGAAAGGCTTTAACCACTCCTGGTGGTACATTATTTTTCGGAAAATGTTGGATAAAATGATCCATCTGATGGGTCTCGAAAAAATGACTATCTTTTGCAAGGGCAGCCAACCGTGCCCCTTCCACCCATTCTCCCAGTTGGAAGAAAAAATTCGACTCTTCGTTTTGAAACATGTTCTCTATTGTTGCATCATCAATGCTGATCTGACGAAGTGGTGTTCCCTGATGAACCTGTTGAACAAGCGTGTTTATATGATTTTTTATTTGAGGAAAGAGATTCAGCAAATCAACCAGTTTTTTCAAAAGCTCCAGTGTTTTTTCCTGATCCTCCCCCCGCAAGGCTATCTGCAAATCTGTTAAATACCTCCCTGTTCGAAAAGCCACTTTTGGGAGAGAACGGTTGCTGGCAAAACTGTAATGTCCATCTCCTGGAACTTCAATGAAATGAACCAAAGACTCAGCCTTTGTCTGATCTGTCAGACTAGTAACAATTCCTGGAGATGATGAAAAAGTGAATCGTTCCAAATCCGCAACTATAGAAGAAGAACTCGACCAGTTTTGCATGATTAACTGGACCCCAATGATGAATATCAACACGGCAGCAGCAGCATAGGGAATATAATAATAGCGCCGTTTTCTTTTTGATTGAGGTAAGGGCTGTGAAACCTCTTGTTGTGTTTTCAGGATTCCAGAAAATAGCTCAGAACAATCATCACACGACAAAACATGCTGTGAGACATGGTGTCTTTCCTGCTCCGGGAGCATTCCATCAATAAACGCAGCCATCGTTTCCAGTGATGGACACTCAGAGGTTAAGTTTTCTTTCTGATTTATCTGCAACGATAAATACTTTCCCATCTTTTCATCAGTCATAATTTCCCTTGACAACAGATTATTTTTTACACTCTATAGTATTAGTCGGCAATTTTTAAAATTTTCACTCAATAATCGTTTTTTCGAATCCATTCTTTTATTTCTTCCTCATCAATACCACTATCTTTCAAGCGGGATCGAAAGTCTGCAAAAATGTGTTGAATTCTGTTATCTATCTGGTGTCGTTTTTTGCCAACAATCTTGGCAATTGTAGAAACATTACAATTTTCTTCAAAGCGCATTTTTAAAATCAAACGATCATCCAACGATAAAGCTTTGCTCATCTCGGTGATAATCTGTCCTACCTTCTGTTCCATTTTCAATGTTTCTGTCTGTTCTTGCTCATTATCGGGCAAAGGATCTGAAGCAGGAAATTGTAGCCATTCTTCCAATTGTAATACTTCTGGTTTGGCAACTTTGGGACTCTTGGAAAATTGTGCAGCCATTGTATGAATTTCTGCCCTCTCCGGTATAACCGCATGCTGTACAATCGTAGCTTGATATTGCAGCATTTGTTCAGCAGGAAGCAATGCTTTCACACTATCCAGGAAATCATTTTTTATTTGATAAGGAAGCCGTGTTAAAGGCCCCAGTGCTTGAAGAACATTCATTGGAGTTCCCACCTCTTGCAAAGAAGACAACGACTCGGAAGTTAATTTGAGAAAGTGATAATTAGTAATTAAAATTTCATAAGCTTCATCTATTTTATAGTGTTTTTGTGTAATCAGTTGCTCCAACACAACAGCGATTTCTCCTGTCTTGACCGCAACAGCAGAAGGAGTGGCTTTGCGTCCCTTTTTTTTACGTATTTCATCAATACAAATGCGATTGATCACTGTATGCAGGTAGGTCATCAAACTGCTTTTTCCCTGAAAAGCACGAAGGATTTTCCCATCATCTTCCAGCAGTTTGAAAAACACATCCTGGATAAAATCATTGATATCCTCCCCTTGAAGACCTCGATGGGAAGCAACAGAGGCCGCAATTGCCTTAATTTCAGAATAGTGTTCAGATACAATTTGTGACGGGGTCATAGAGGAATAGTTGAGGGAAATATATTAAATTGAATAAATATTATTTGTCATAATGCAGAAAATATTACAATTGATTTTAGAAACTGTTTGGAAAAGATGATTCGTTGCCAAAAATCGATCCCGTTGAGTGGATTTTTGAGAAAGCGGTTTTGCAGCAGAATCAGGTTTTTCAAAAAGATGCTCACAATCAACAACCCAAGCCTTGCAAAATTTCTTCCTTGTCAAAAATTGACGGATTCATTGCAAGTGGTATTTTTTACTGTCTAATGATTAATGAAACATATTTCAGATTCGTATAAAACAACAATTTCCATGTTTTAAAGCAATTTTTTATTCTCCTTGGAAAATTGGGGACTTCGTCTAGTATTTTTTAATCAAATTTGATACGAAAATAACAATATTTTTATTGGCTCTTTATGATTTCAGGGGCTTTTTACCCGTTAATTCTTAGATTAAGCGACATCTCATGAATATATTGTGGAGTATTGGACTTGGTTTGCTATTGAGTTCCTTGTTGCCTTTACAGACGAATGGAGCAGAAAAATGCCAGCACTGTCATCAGGAGGAACAACGATTCTCTCCTTTCCATGATCCTCAACAAATCGGTTGTGTTAGTTGTCATCGGGGAAATCCTGATAGTGAAAACGAGTCAGAGGCACATCAGGAGATGGAAGCCTATCCTGGCAACATGAAAACCGCAACCATATCCTGTGGACAAAGCAACTGCCATCAAGATTTAGTGCCTTTGGTTGAAAATTCGATCATGCATACCCTGGATGGCATGATCACAGTGACCCGGAAAATATTTCAGGAGCAGAAGGAAGACCCCAAAGAAGTCAAGACATCCATACACCACCGCCTTTCGGAAGATGGAGCAGATTCTTATTTACGAAAACTCTGTGTTTCCTGTCATTTGGGCACTGAACGTCAAAATCACCAACAATCTTTGCGTGATCGGGGAGGAGGCTGTGCCGCTTGTCACTTGCAAACATATCCGGCAAAACAAAAAGCCCCCCTATCCGGAAAAATACACCCTCGCTTGAGTGTTCGCATCCACAATGACCGTTGCTTCGGCTGCCATAGCCGCTCCAGTCGCATTTCTCTCAATTATGTGGGGTTGGCCGAAACAGAAAAAACCGATCCTGCCCGCATCCAGGATTTTGGTTACCTACCTGATAAACGATTGGTAGAAAAGAAACCACCTGATCTGCATAGCCTAGCAGGAATGTCTTGTATTGACTGCCATACGGCCAATGGATTAATGGGAACAGGAAAACGGGTAGGTCGCATGCAGGAGCAATTGGATATTCAATGCACCGACTGCCATCGCTTGCCTTTACAAAAAAAAACCGTCCAAACCTTAACAAAGCGAGAAGCCATCTATGCGTCTCTCTATCCGGGACAGTACCATGTTTCTGAGACAGGCAAGGTATTTGTCACAGAAAAACAGCAATCGCCCTTATTCCATATCGAAAAGAAGGGAGAAAAATACTTATTGCACAAGAAGCTTTCCAGGCAAAAAATTGAGATTCCCATGATGCAGGAGGGCTTGCATCATTCGTTGACAGGACATGAACGTTTGAACTGCGACAGTTGTCATGCAGATTGGGCTCCTCAATGTTATGGATGTCATATTGCCTACGATCCTCAAAAAACACAATGGGACCATTTGCTTCGTCGAAAGACAAAGGGGAAATGGACAGAAACACGCTGGTATGTCCGCAGTGAGTCACCTGCATTGGGTGTCACTGCCAATAATAAAATCACTACGTTTGTGCCAGGCATGAACCTGATTTTAGAAAAGGAGAAAGGGCTTCCTCCTATCATTCATCAACTCTATTCCCAAACATCCCCCCACACTACAATCAAAAAGGGAAGAAGCTGCAAAAGCTGCCATCAGAGTGAGTCTGCTCTCGGCACCATTACCGGATGGGCCATTGCCCCTCAGAACCCTGACTGGAAAACGCCAATTGGTTGGATCGAAAAAGGGCAAAAACAACCAGGAAAAGCTGTTCAGGAGGGAGCACGCAGCTTCAACCAACAGGAAATCCAACGTATCATCACAGTAGGAAAGTGCCTAGCATGTCACGATTCCAAAGATCCTATCTATCAGGACTATCCCAACAGCCTCAATCAGATTGATGCCAAGCATCTTGTACTATCTGGCAAAAAATCTTGATAATATAGATCTTTAGAGAAGTTTTTTTTCAGAGATTCCCCTTTTCGCAAAGGGGGCCAGGGGGATTTTGGAAAGACTGTGACAACAAGAATTTGAATACTTATTTCTGATTAGCTGTACTAAGAAACAGAGGATTCGACGAAAGGAACTGAACGATACATTTCTGATAAGAGGCAAGAAAACTGGATGGAATCTAATATCAATTGGTCTTCTGGTTTAGTAAGGGCTTGATAACTCCACTCGTTCTTCTGTTTTCGATGGAAGACTTCTACCTGAATCGCTTCCTGACTCATGAGGACATACTCCTGAAAAGACGTGAGACTTTGATAGTGAAGAAATTTTTTCCCTCGGTCATAAGACTCTGTAGCAGGAGAGAGAACCTCCACAATCACAGTCGCATCTTCAACCATATCCTCATCGGCATAAGCGGATTCATGACAGACCACTAAAACATCGGGATAAACATAATGCTGGTGTTCCTTGATATAAAGACGCATGTCCGTTGCATAAGGCTGGCATGGATGATCCTGAAGGTGAAGGTTGAGAGACGTAGCCATATTCAGAGTCAAGATATTATGACGTCGGGATGCTCCAGCCATCGCAAAGCACTCTCCTTGATAATATTCGCTTTTTTCCAGAGCATTCCTTTCTGTTTCGAGATATTCGATTTCAGAGAGAATGACCTTTGGTTGGATGGTGCTCATGAGTTTCTTCTTCTGCAAGAATTGATGAATGTGTCTTAAAAATTAGCATATTCGGCATGGGTCTACAAGTTTTCAAAATGATGTGGTATTTCTTAACCTCATGAATCCAAACAAAGGAAATGAATGGCTACGAACTTAATTTGGATTACCATAGTGAGGGAAAATGCATCTGGAGACGTGGAGTTTCCCCCAACCCCGATAGAGCTAAAATAGAGGTAGATTTTCAATAGAGATACTTATAAAATAGACGAAAAAGCAATAATCCAGCAGCCAAACTAAAAATAATGTTCCAATATCGAAGATTCAGTCAATTGAAGCTATGGCAATATTTCCTGATGTTGGTGGGGTGTGTTGCCATTTTGCCGTATACAGGATTGGCCAAAGAATTTAATGTCCAGAATATTTTACTCCTGAAATCCTACCATCAAGGTCTGCAATGGGATGAAAATATAGTAAAAGGGATTCAATCTGTGTTTCAACCTCAAAAGCATGATATCGATCTGCATATTGAATCCATGGATACCAAAAGGATCTATACCGAAGAACACCTCGAAAATCTGAGAAAGGTGTATCAAACCAAATTTCGACACATTCCCTTTGATTTGATCATTATCTCAGACAACAATGCATTCAACTTTATCCGTCAACACCGAGATACTCTCTTTCCCAATACCCCTGTCGTGTTTTGTGGAGTGAGTTTTTTCAGAGACGAGGATATTGCCGGATTGGATTGGATGACAGGGGTTGTCGAAAATTTTGATGCCAAAGGCACCATTGATCTGGCTTTGCGACTACATCCACAAACCAAAACCATCTATGTCCTTCACGATTATACCCCTACCGGACTTGCCTGGAGAAATTCGTTCATGGAGTCTATTCAAGGGCTCCAATCCCAAATTAATTTTATTTTTTCTAAAAATGCTGCCATCGAAGAGATCTTACAAGATATCCAATCCCTGCCTTCCGATGCCATTGTCCTGTTTACGCTATTTTTCCGGGATCAAACAGGACAATACTTCTCCCCCAATATCAGCACGAAACTGGTCAGCCAGTACAGCTCTGTGCCGATTTATACCATGATCAAATTTTATTTACACAATGGAGTGATTGGAGGAAACCTGATTGGAGGGGATTTTCAAGGAAAAAGAGCCGCACTCCTGGGACAACAAATACTATCAGGCACCCCTCCAAATCAAATCCCGGTTGTTAAGAAGATTCCAGCAAAACCCACCTTTGATTATCATGCTCTGGAGAAATGGAATATTTCTCAAGACCAGTTACCCTCCACTAGCGAGATTTTGAATCAGCCCTACTCATTTTATGAAGAAAATAAATCATTCGTATGGTTAGTATTCACAGCAATTGCAGCACTCTTGATTTTAATTACAGTTTTATTATTGAATATTGACAGAAGAAAACAGGTGGAAAAAATGCTGCTGGAGGCCCATGATTCACTGGAAGAAAAAGTGACCCAAAGGACCATAGAGTTGCAAAACAGGGAACGGCTTCTCGAAAGGCTTGCAGAAAATTATCCCAATTCTTACCTGTCTGTCATTGAAAAAGACATGCGCATTGGTTTTATTTCCGGTAGGGAGTTCTTGAAACAACAACTCGATTCTGAAGAATACAAAGGAGTCCTGGTTTCTGATCTGTACAAAAAATATGGATCAGAAACACTCACTACCATCGAAAAATATTATCAAAAAGCATTTTCTGGAGAAGAAGTATCGTTTGAAGTTCAATTGAATGCACAGTACCAGCTATATCGTGTCGTTCCCTTGGTGGATGAGTTAGGAAAAATAAACAGAATTCTGTCTGTTGCAGAAAACATTAGCACACGCAAAGAGATGGAAAACGAGTTAAGATCGGCAAAAGAACAGGCAGAAATCGCCAACCGTTCCAAAAGTCGATTTTTAGCAAACATGAGTCACGAGATCCGGACCCCATTGAACGCGATTGTTGGCTTTAGCCAGATTCTTGCCAAACAAACACAAAACGAACCGATTTTACCGGGCTTCAAAGAAAAACTTGGTATCATCCAACAGAGTAGTGAAAATTTATCTGAACTCGTTAACAATATTTTGGACTTGTCCAAAATCGAAGCTGGAAAAATAGCGGTTGAAAAAGAAACCTTAAATATCAAGCTGCTGATTCAAGGGATATATCACATCAACCAAGGAGCCGCTTTCGAAAAAAAACAAAACTTCCTCTACAACCTTTCCCCAGAAATTCCCGAATTTATTGTTTCTGACCGAACAAAACTCAATCAGATTCTGATGAATCTGGTCAGCAATGCCATCAAGTTTACGCCAAACAACATGAAAATCATGATCCAAACCAAACGAGAAGAATTGAATGGAAAAGCCTGGATCGTTTTGGAAGTAGAAGACGAAGGAATTGGGATTTCTCAGGAAAAACAAGCAGCCATCTTCGAGCCATTTGAACAGGCAGAAACCAGTACTGCTCGACGCTTTGGAGGAACAGGTCTTGGCCTCGCCGTCACCAAAACCATGACTGAATTATTGGGAGGAACGATACATGTAATCAGTAATGATGGTTCTGATGGAAACCCCAGTGGGTCTATTTTTTCCGTCAAATTGCCTCTGTTCGAAGCCAAACCGCCCAGTATCAATCAAAGCATGGACAGTTGGGAAGATTACCATTTTTCCAAAGATTGCCGCATTCTGGTCGTGGAAGACAATCCCACCAATCAGGAAATGTTCAAAGAATTGTTCAAAGAGTTGGGATTGAAAATCAAATTAGCAGACAGTGGAAAGAAAGGTATCGGAAAAGTTATCAAATTTAACACAGAAGGGCGTCCTTTCGATCTCATTTTAATGGATATTCACATGCCAGGAATGAGTGGATTGGATACCATTGCACAAATTCGCAGTCTTCCTGAATTCAAGGAAGTTCCTATCATTGCCGTTTCGGCTGATGCTTTTGAAGAACAGCAGCAAGCTGCTATTGCTGCTGGAGCAACTGATTACTTGACAAAACCAATTCAAGTCGAAAAGCTCATGCCCCTGTTAGGACAATTTTTGAGGCAAGAACACACAGAGCCCGAATTAACGGCAAATGCACCACTCCCCAAAGATCTGAAGCATCAAATGGTTTCCGAATTCAATCAACTCTTAGCAATCCCCTATTACATGACTGGTCAAATCTACAACCAAATCGAAAAAATGCAAACACTCTGCAATGGATACAATTCCCCTTATTCCGATCTTTTGAGGCAAATCAAAAGTGCCTATTTTGCTAAAGACCATGAACAAGCACAAGAAATGATTCGAGAGGCTCTGGGGGATGCCCAAGAATGAATTATCGAAGGGCTGCTGTTGCAATCGCCTGGTCTACCATTTTATCAATGGCCCCATTCTTTTGAAGTTCTTGCAGCTTTTTATTGACTTGAGGCAGTATCTTGAGAAATGGTGACTTCTTAGAAAATGCAAATCGGAGCGGCTTAGAGTTGATTGGTGTCGGCAATGCTTCTACTTTGTTCTCATAGCCGAGTCGCACTGCGCTAATCATGAAAATATATTTAGGACTCACCGCATAATCAGCACGCCCTCTGTCCAGCATTTGGACCATCTGCTCCTCTTCGAGAACCGGAACTAAACTCAGTTTAGGAGAAAACTTATTGAGTTCTTTACTGATACTGGATCCAATAATAGTCAGCCCATTCAATCCAACCAAATCCTTCAACGTCTGAAAAGGAAAAGATTTTCCCCTTGCAACAAACACAACAGTTGGCACATCGACATAAGGAACGGAGAACTCCATATGTTTTGCACGTTCCTGTGTATAAAAAATGGTAAGGATGACATCCAATTTTCCCTGTTCGATATAATCGATAGCACGTGGCCATGGTAAAACACGGGGTTGAGCCTGTAATCCCAGATCAGAAAAAATCTTAGAAGCCAAATCGATGACGGGTCCTTCTAAAGTCCAATCGCGTTCCCATGCCCAAATCGATGAGGGTGCAGATACAGAAATCGTGTTATTCGATTGTGCCAATCCCACATTGGTCAAGCCAACCCAACAAAGAATTGACAAAATGAAACAGTTCCACGTTTTCATCTGCATGCCATGATTGAAGTTAATGCAACCAGTGTAAAAAATTATTCTATTTTAGAGATTCTACCAAACGTTTTTCTGAGAAGCAATGCCAATTCTTAGGAGAAGAGAAACAGGGTGGTTAAATGGATCTTGCGTCTGACAAGGAATGATGGTTTAAAGATAAATATTTTATTCCTTCAAGCCCTTAAGACACAAACTGATTTTTCAAATGGAATTCAAATGTCAGCAGGACCTCATCCAACTTTTGAACAAACGATGGCAGAACATCCAACGATTGAACTTAGGCACTCGATAGCCACCAGGCTTTTAAAAATTGTATTTAGTGTTTATTTCTGTGTGACGGTTGTGGTTACAGTGACCCACTTAGTCAAAGAATATCGGTACACCAAGGCTGAGATTAAGGAAGAAATCAAAAAGCTTGCTCTTGCCTTTGAACCAGGACTGGGAGCGGCATTGTGGAGTTTCAACAAACCTGGTGTTGAGTCCACTATCTTCGGAATGCAAAAAATAGACAGCATTTCTGGAGTTAAAATTGTGAATGATCAGGGAAAAGAAGTCGCCTCCAATGGCATGGTGATCGACTCCCAAGGCGGCATCAAGATTGTTAGTAAAAACCAACAAGCAGAGAAACAAACGGATTCTACCTTTTTTACAGGCATGTTTGGTTATGGGTTTCCCATTTACCACACCGATGTCGAGAACATTACTCGTGAAGTGGGTTATGGGACAATTTATTCTAAAGAAAACATCGTCATCCAAAGAGTGCAATATGGGTTCATCTTAATCGTTATTAATGCTATTATTAAAACGGCAGCATTGTGGATAATTTTTCTCTTTTTTGTTCGGAAAATTGTAGGGAAGCCGTTGGAATCACTGACCCGAGCAACTGAACGTATTAGCCTGGAACAGTTAGATAATATCAAGATCAATATTCAGACCAAAGGTCGCAATGAATTAAAGATCCTCGAAGAGACATTCAATACCATGATACAGAAACTCAAAGTGGCCAAGGCAGAATTGGATGATAACGCTTATCAGTTAGAGAAGCGAAATCACGAACTATCAAAGATGTCAACGGATCTCAAGCATTCTAACAAACGGCTTACCATGATTTTAGACAATACTAAAACATTAGCATTGGTTCGCAATAAAATGGAAGCAATGGTACATACATCACACACCATACTTCACACAATCCCTTGCTCACAATCCCCCGAAATACAACTCGTTTATCACGAGCTTCAAGATGATGACTCTGAAGGCTATATGTCCTTTCGTATGCCTCCTTCTCTCATTTCATCCGGCAGTAAGGCTTTAGAGAAAAATAAACAGTTTGTGGATATAAAACCGTCTTTCACATCACATTTGCCGACAGCAATCAAGCTCTCTGACGGTATGATCGAGGAAACACGATCTCACCTGAAAGAGGATCAACTCCATATAGTGGCGTGCAGGGATCAAAAACTATTGGGGATGATTCAAATCAAGCATGTCAACCAAAGCGATTTTACCGTTGAGCATCAAGAATTCGTTGATACGTTATCTCAGTTTTTATCTTTAACTTTAGAAGAAATCGAGATGACGCAGAACCTGGAGAACAAGGTCAAAGAACGGACTCATGATTTAGAAGAAGCCCTGCATCAATTAAATCAAAAACACACTCAACTGAAAAATACTCAAACTCAACTGGTTCAAGCTGAAAAAATGGCAGGGTTGGGAACGTTGGTTGCCGGGGTAGCCCACGAAATCAACAACCCTGTCAACTTCGTCTATAGCGGTTCTCAAATTCTAGAAACTCACCTTACCAAGCTCAAAGATTACATTTTCTCGATTGCGGAAGATGATGCCAGCGAAGAACTCAAAAAAAGTTTTGAAGAACGATTTCAGCGTCTATTTCAATTCTCCGAGGCTATCTTGAATGGCAGCAACCGTATTAAGACAATCGTAGCGGACCTGCGTACATTCTCACGATTGGAAGAAGCCGAGAAAAAAACGGTATTCATTGTAGAAAGCATCGAATCCACCATACGTTTGATTCAAACGGAATATAAGCAATATGTTGATTTCCAATGTGATTTTCAGGCCAATCCCCAGATTGAATGCTGGTCCTCTCAACTCAACCAAGTCTTCATGAACTTAATGGTCAATGCTTGTCAGGCAATCCGGCAAAAACAGGAAGAAACTAACGATTATAGCAAGGGTATCCTGTCAATCACCACATCCATGCCAGCGGATCAACTGATCATATCCTTCCAGGATACAGGATGTGGTATGTCAGAAGAAGTCAAAACTAAAATTTTTGAACCCTTCTTCACCACCAAGCCGGTGGGAGAGGGCACTGGCTTGGGAATGTCTATTTCCTATGGTATTGTTGAAAAGCATCAAGGAAAAATCGAAATACACTCTGTTGTTGGTGAAGGGACTACATTTACCCTTGTACTTCCCCTCCAACTCACAAGAGCACCAGAACAAAACTATTAACCCCAATCCTTGAACGGAGGTATTATGGGATTTTTTAGCGAAGATAAATTAAACCAAACACCATCAGAAGATTTATCGATGCAACCTACCATTCTAATCGTTGATGACGAAGAATATAATCTAATCAACCTCGAAGGGGCATTAGAAAATGATTATAATATCATCACAGCATCTAATGGGGAAGAAGCTCTGGACATTGTGAAAAGAGAAAAGAATCCTGAAAAAATTCGTTTGATCATTAGCGATCAACGGATGCCTAAATTAACAGGAGTGGAATTTTTAGAACAAACGATACCTATCATTCCTAAAACCATTCGCATTATCTTGAGTGGTTTCTCCGATATTAACACGGTCATTGATGCGATCAATAAAGGGCAGATTTACAAATTCATTCTCAAACCCTTTGACCTGGAAGACATGCGGGTGACGATCAAACGGGCACTAGAAGCATCGGAACTGGAGGATCAAAATATCATTCTGACTGAAAGTAATCGCAAGCTCACAGAATTGAATCAAAACAAAGAAGAATTACTGAAGCAGATCAATGCCATTTACGAAAAAGAGCTCAAAACGATCAAAATCTCTCTGGATCAGGGTATCGCAGGAGCCTCTGAACGGGATCAAGAGTCCCTCCGTGAGATTTCTCGAAAAGTTCATCGCATTGAAGAAGTGTTAAGACCGGTGACCACACTCTATTTATCAGAGCAAGTCATTAAAAATAAAAGGATTTTATTGGCTGAAAACGATAAAAAACAGCAAATTTTGGCAAAATTAGCCCTGGGAGGCACAGGAGTGGCCATTGATATCGCAGCCAATCTTGAAGAAGGCAAGGATTTCATTCGTGAAAAGAAATACGACATCATTTGCACGAATGCTGAATTGATCTCTCTGGTCGATCATGCTAAACAGCAACACCCTGAAAGTCATTTTGTTTTCATGACCTCTAAAGATGCTCCCGCTTATCTTTCCATCTTGCGTGATTACCCTTTTCTGTCTAACATCGTCTCTCGCAATGAGGACGACCGAACCTTCACACTAAAAAATATTTTAACAACCGTCAGCAAATTGCTCAACCAGGACTTGTTTGGCTTAGAAAAATATTTAAACTGGGGAGTGGAAGTGCATCAATTTCCTATTGTCAAAAGTACCGAACGGGAGTATTTGATCGAACGTATGGAAGCTGATTTAAGCCGACTGGGAGTTCGTAAAAAGTTGCTCGCTCAATGCTCTGCTGTTGCAGAAGAACTTTTAATGAACGCGATATATGATGCACCAACCAATCCTGAAGGCAAACCAATTTATAACAGTTTATCCCGCACAGACACCATTGAATTAAAACCTGATGAACAGGGAATTTTCCGTTATGCTTGTGACGGACTCCTCGTTGGGATTTCTGTTGAAGACCCTTTTGGTGCTTTTAGCCGAGAAATCATATTAGATTACCTGGAAAGTTGCTATGACGGAGACTGGGGCAAATTACAAAAAGAAAAAGGTGGTGCAGGACTTGGACTCTTTCAAATCATCGAGATGGCCGATTTGATTGTCTGGAATGTCAAACCCAAAATAAAGACAGAAGTGATTACTTTATTCAATATTGATCCCCATGCCTCCAAAAGTAACAAAGCCACTTCATTTCACTATTTTTCCGGTTGATTTCACAAAATAAAGAGGAATCCCAGAAAAAAGAATACACTGCAATGAAACAATAATACTGCTATGAATCCAACACCTGTCAATAATATAACCATTGTAATGGAAGATAAGCCATTCACCGCAGAAAAAATCGATTTAAACAAAGATCCCTGGGTGACCACATCTCATTTCACAAAACATAGCATCAGCCGCCTAAATTCAGTAGAACTGCTTCATCAATCCGCCTTGTATGTGGAAGAACAGCAGCAGTTCTTTTTTGTACATCTTGCTGTTTCTATTAGCCCGGAATATTCTCACTTCTGTAAACTTCAAGAAGACGAACAAAGTCGTGCCATTGTCGAGGGTAGTGTACCAATTGAGGCTATCTATCCATTAGAAAAAGATAACGAACAAGGTATCAAAAAACTCCTCATACGCCTTAGCGAAACCCATTTTGGCAGAAGCTACAAAGCCATTTGTGATTCACATCGAGTTCGCAAAATCAATCAATGGTATACACTGTATGATTTCTATAGTGTTCCTAAAGAATAAACAACCCCAACATTCTTATCGAGAAATAATATGAGCAATTTATTACCTTGTGTGGAAGTCAATCCTCCAACAGATCCAGTAGCTAGTGTGATTTGGCTGCATGGGCTTGGAGCAGATGGACACGATTTTGAAGCAATTGTCCCCATGTTAAAACTGCCTGACTCTTTACCACTCCGGTTTGTATTTCCTCATGCCCCAGAACGTCCTGTCACACTCAATGGGGGCTGGGTGATGAGAGCATGGTATGATATTGTGGATTTGAATTTTCCGAGAACTGTCAATTTAGAGGAAGTAGAAACTTCGGCACAGCAAACGGCAGATCTGATTGAACGTGAACGAAACAGAGGCATTCCTTCAGAAAGAGTCATTCTGGCTGGTTTTTCACAAGGAGGAGCCATTGCCCTGCATACAGCTTTAAGATTTTCTCACAAACTGGCAGGAATCCTGGCCATTTCTACCTATATGGTCAACTCAGATACACTCATCAAAGAAAAGAATCCTATCAATCAAAACACTTCCATTTTTATGGGACATGGCACCATGGATTCTGTGGTGCCTATTGCTCATGGTAAGCAGGCATATCAAGAGTTAAAAGATCTGGAGTATCCTGTCACCTGGACAGAATACCCAATGGAACACATGGTGTGCCTGGAAGAAATCAACGATATTTCGAATTGGCTGAGTACTATATTGTAGAGAATCTATATCGAAAAAATTAAATTTTTCCAAAAATTTTGCATTGAACCACTGAACCTATTCAAAAATGAGGCAGTCTAAATATATATGTTGATTCATATTACTCCTTATGGTCGCATGGTTGGTGGGGCGCCACTCTCCACCAACCATATAACATCGACTGCCTATCTCACCCGTTGATAGGTGAATGTCAGTTCACGCAACCACTCAATGCGTTCCTGAGTAATCATTTCGTGCTTGTAGCGCCATTTCCAGTTATTCCTGATAGAAGCGGGCAAATTCATCCTTGCCTCTCCTCCTAAATTCAAAACATCCTGCAAAGGGGCAATCGCTGTATTGGCAGTCGAAGCCCACGCTAAACGCATCAGATCAGCACTAACAGATGTTCGTGTCACATTACTGCCAATATACCTTCGAACACGCCCTCGATCTTCTGCTGAAATTTCATCAAACCAGCCACGGGTCGTATTATTATCATGGGTTCCTGTATAAACTACAAAATTCTTTTCATAACAAAAGGGAAGATACGGATTACCATCTCCCTCAAAAAAGGCAAATTGGAGCACTTTCATGCCAGGAAACCCAGTATCGGCCAACAATTTTTCCACCCCAGGTGTGATCACTCCCAAATCTTCAGCAATAACTGGCAGTTGTCCCAACTTTTCTCCCATCATTTTAAAAAAATGCAACCCAGGGCCGTCTATCCATTTTCCATTAATTGCTGTCTCTTCATGTGCTGGAATTTCCCAATACTGATCAAATCCTCGAAAGTGATCAATGCGCACAATGTCCACGGATTGATACAAGCTTTTCAAACGTGATAACCACCAGGCATAACCATCTTCGGCCATACGATGCCAACGGTACAAGGGATTCCCCCAACGTTGTCCTGTAGCACTAAAATAGTCGGGAGGCACTCCAGCAACAACCGTTTGATTTCCCTGATCATCCAATTCAAATAGCTCAGGACGTGCCCACACTTCGGAACTGTCATAGGCCACAAAAATGGGGATATCTCCAATAATTTGGATTCCCCGCACATTGGCATATTCCTTCAACTGCCGCCATTGAGTGAAAAATTGGTACTGGACAAACTGGTGGAATTGAATCTGCTCTGAAAATCTTGTTTTCCATTCTTCTAAAGCATGAGAATGGCGAGAGACGAGTTCAGGTGCCCATTCGATCCATGCTTTTCCTCCGTGAGCTTCCTTCAATGCAACAAAACAGGCGAAATCCTCTAACCAATCTTTTTCCGCTTCACAAAACTGCCAAAAAGCACGCCACTCGTCCTCTCTTGCTTTGGAACGGAATCCCTCATGGGCTTCTTTCAAAATTTCTTCCTTCCAGGCTTCCACCTTGACATAATCCACCCGTTCTTCAGGAAACAAAGGAGCCTCTTCCAGCAGTTCCTTCTTGAGATAACCAGCCTCAGATAATCGTTCAGGGCTGATCAAGAGGGGATTGCCAGCAAATGCAGAGGTGCATTGATACGGAGAGTTACCAAAAGAGGTCGGTCCCAGGGGCAGGACCTGCCATAGTGCCTGTCTGGCTTCCGCCAAAAAATCAACAAATCGATAGGCATCTTTTCCCAAATCACCAATTCCATGCTTTCCAGGAAGTGACGTCGGGTGCAATAAAATTCCAGATAGTCGTTGCATGAGAGTTATTTTCGCTTACTTGTTTAAAACTATAGTGATTGAACGCAAAGTTATTCTAACGTCGCTTCATTGAAAATGATCATTAAAGAGTGAGAAATGGATTTTCAAAGCCATTACTTTTTTTATCTTTGCTTAAAATCCGTATGCAGAGACTCCCCCTAATTCTTAATTGTCAATTCTCCATTCTTAATTTTGCGATAGCGACAAGTTAGTGATCAACAAAACTTGCATCATAGTGAAAACTTTTTTTTTTCTCAAGTTCTGTTTTGAAGAGAGATTCATCCTTCTTCAAATTTTTTAAATGGCAATATCTCCCCTGGTTGTGTAAAGTGCCAAGGCACTATTTCAGCATATTAGTAGAAACAATGAACCAGGTACCCCGTGATAAAACAATATCTGCGATATATTTCTTTACAACAATTTGCTTTGATCACTCTGATTTGCTTAGGGACCGGCATTGGCAGTTACTATTGGATACTACAAAAAAATGAAACGGTCTATCAATCGAACTACCAAAAAATCAAAGAGACACTGGTTGAAAAAGTGAAATTACAAATCGTTGGAAAAACAGAAAAATCCCTCCAACGTCTTGCTGAGCAAACGATCATCCAACATGTTGCCTCTGGAAAAAATACGCCTGATAACCAGCTTGTGTTAAACACACTGATCGTTAGTCAACAAATTTTAGACGCTTCTCTTGTTTTTGTGATGAACTCGGAAGGACTGGTCGTCGCTTCATCTCCTTATGGAGAAGGAAAAACGATAACCGGCAATAATTATGCATTCCGTCCCTATTTTCAACAGGCATCACGTGGCATGCCCAGTTTCTATTTTGCATTGGGGGTTACCACCTTGGAACGAGGGTTGTACTTTGCCTTGCCTGTTTTTTCCTCTCAATCACCAAAAAACGAAATCATTGGAACCATCAATATCAAGTACAGCTTAGAAGAAATTGACCGTTTGCTGAAAAATTTTCCTCACCCAATTGCTTTGGTTTTAGAAGAAAACGTTATTTTTTCCACCAATCAACCCGAATGGTTATTTCATTCGGTTTTTCCATTGCCAGAAACCACCTTGCAACAATTGAAGCAAAGTAAACAATTTGCTGATGAAGATATTATTCCCTTACCATTCCATTGGGATCAAGCTCAAACGATTTTTCAAGAAAAGGCATATTTGATTAAGAAAATACCATTGGAATATCAATCCTGGCAACTCCTCTTACTCCTTCCCCCCCTAGTCTTTCCATGGATAGATCTATTTCTGGTGATAATCGGGCTGACCGTTATTTATTTCCTTGGTATTGCTTTCATGATCGTCTGGGGAAGAAAGAAAGATCTAGCACAGCAGTTGATTCAAACAGAATATCTTGAACAAGTCCTCGATGAACGAACCCAGGAACTCCGTGAAAACGAACAGCGCTATCGACGACTGGTGGAAAACTCTCCGAATACCATCATTATTCACTGTAACAGCGAAATCGTCTTTAGCAATCGCGCCGGTCTGGCATTGCTTGGAGCCTCCCAGCCTAACCTTCTATTAGGAAAGTCTATTGCTGAGATCGTCCATCCTGAT
>JANQHV010000155.1 GCA_028282505.1 SAR324 cluster bacterium
ATCACATTTTTGAGTTTCCGTCAAATAGCGTAACAGCGCACCAGCCGCGGCAATACCGAACTGAAAAGGCGTAATTCCGAAACCAGATAAGCTGAATGTTTGAAAATGTTCTTTGAGTAATTTCTCTGTGGCTTCTGGATCAAAATAATAGGGATCGAGAAAACTGAATGAGGGATTGTGGGAATTTTTTCTCAGTAACCGCTCCAACTGATCCGTCAATTTTTGCAAAAATTCTGCTTCGGCATTCGAACGGCTTTGCGCAAACAGGATTTCTTGAGGAACCATTTGGAAGAGAAAATCATAAAAGCGGGAAATTTCAGAAAGGGCAAATTCTGTAATTTCAAACTCTCCTGTCGACACGTCGACTAACGCCACTCCCAGACGCTTTTGTTGTAATCGGACCTGAACCGCGATCAGGTAATGATTGCGATCGGGAACGATCAATTGAGGGGACACCGTGGTTCCTGGAGTTACCACCCGGACCACTTCTCGTTTTACGATTCCCTTGGCTTCAGCAGGATCTTCCACCTGTTCACAGATGGCAACCTTGAATCCGGCTGCTGTCAACTTATTGAGATACTGTTCATAAGCATGATAGGGGACACCACACATCGGAAGTGCATTTTCCTTCTTTTTATCACGAGACGTGAGGGCAATCTGGAGGACTTTGGCAGCACAAACAGCATCATCGCCAAACATCTCATAAAAATCTCCCATCCGAAAGAACAAGATCTTATCCGTATGTTCCCGCTTGATGGCATTATATTGACGCATCATCGGCGTTTCTGCCTGTGAAGCACCAGTCTTGCTTTTATTGGACGATGATTTTTGTGGATTTTTCATGAATGGTTATGAATCAGGAAACAGTCTGGCAGGTTATTACTCAACTTTTGGGCAAAGTTTTAGAACCTGTTTGGAAAAGATGGTTCGTCGCGAAAAATCGATCTCGTTGAGCGGATTTTTGAGAAAATTTCAGGCGAATAGCGAGCCCATTTAACGAAAATTTTCTCAAACAGACGCCAATGAGGCGGTTTTGCAGCAGAATCAGGTTTTGCAAACAGGTTTTTATCTAATTTGTCAGATTTCCACAAGCCGATTCCTGCTTTTTAAGGTTTGCCTCTGGTAAACTCGATCAAATTTTTGCAGTTGATGCCAATCTCTGATAAAGTATTTTTTATTTTTCGAATTGTAAATGATCAATCAGGAGAAGTTGAAAGGATGCTACTCACTCTAAAAGCACTGCACATCATCGGGGTTGTGGTCTGGTTTAGTGGATTATTTTATATTGGACGTTTATTTGTCTATCACAAGGAGGCCGAAGAAAAGCCTGAGACAGAGCGTAAAATTTTGCAGGCTCAGTTTGCCTTGATGGAAAAACGACTCTGGTATGCCATTACTGGTCCTGGCATGGTGGTGACTTTGGTAATGGGGCTGGCCTTGATTTACTATTTTGCGCTACCTGCCTGGCTGATGGTCAAAATTTTTCTTGTTTTTATTCTGTTGGGATATCACTGGCTCTGTGGCCACATTCGCAAACAATTGGCCGAAGGTGAATGTTCCTGGACTGGAAACCAATTGAGGATGTTCAATGAAGTGCCATCACTGCTACTGATCACCATTGTTTTTGTAGTTGTGCTCAAAAGTCAACTCTCCTGGCCCCTCTTTTCCATTGTACTGATCGGTCTCATCATTGTGATTGGTGGGACTGTCCAGTTCTATGCAAAATTAAGAAAAAGGGAACAGTCCTCTGTTTCTGAAAAACTGGAAAAAGGAGAGGAGCCCAACACAAAAGAACAATCTTGATACAATACCTTCGCCAAAATGGATTTTGTTTGTTTTGTGGTTCGCTGAGCGCAGTCGAAGCGTATGATTTCAGTGACTTACAAAACCCTTCGACTGCGCTCAGGGTTCTATTTTTTAAATTGGCGAAGGTATTGCTTGATAAATTAAGCAATTTTAAATTGAGAGATGGAAGAGCGTAATTCTTCTGCCATTTTGCTTAAATTTTTGGTGGTTTGATTAACATTGTTGATCGTTGCCGTTAATTGTTCCAATGCAGCGGCGTTACCTTCATTTTGTCTACTGATTTCTGAAGAATCTTCAGATATTTGATTGGTCATTTTCTCTTGTTGACTCATACTGCTGGATACATTTTCAACACTACTATAAATCAAGCTAATGTGTGAGATGATATCTTTTAAAATTTCGCCAGTATCCCCAACAACACTGACACCATCATAGACATTTGTGGAACTGATGTTAATTTGTTCTTGAATCTCAGATATTGATTTTGTGCTATGATCGGCCAATCTTCTCACTTCATCAGCAACCACTGCAAAACCTTTGCCCGCTTCCCCTGCTTTGACTGCCTCAATTGCCGCATTTAAAGAAAGTAAGTTTGTTTGATTGGATATGTCTTGGATGACTTCAACAACTTTAGTAATATTTCGGCTACTTTCTTCAATCTTTTTCATCGAATTGCTGGTATTGTCTACCGCTTCGGTTCCTTTACTTGCGCTTTCCTTTGCTTTTTTGGCTTCTGTTAGACTTTCGAAAATATTTTCATTGATTTTTTGGATAGACTGAGCCAGTTCCTGAAGCGAATTGATGGTATTTCCTGTAATTTCAGTCGTGCTAAAATTATTTTTATTCACCTCTTCTGTTGCATTATTGATTTCACTCATGGTGGCCGAAAGTTCACTGGAAGCAATCTCAAGTTCGTCCGACTGGGTATTGATAGCACCTATTGTATGTTGTAAAGATTCTATAAAACTATTAAATGCAATGGCAATCTCTCCAATTTCATCTTTGCTGTTTAAATCAGCTCGAAGCGTGAGATCTCCTTGTTTTTGCACAACAGTCACAGTTTCTTTTAAGACGTTCAAAGGATTCGTGAGAGTTTTTGACAAAGCAATGGCAAGTATCAAAGCAAACAGGATTCCTCCTGTCATTAGCCCCCACATAGTAAAATTGGTAATTTTTTTAATATTTAGCGTCGCCGAATAACTCATCTTGGAATTATCTTCCAGTTGAGTGACCAGTAATTCTATGGTGCTAACCGCAGTGTCATAAGAAGGGGAACTCTCGTGGACCACTTCAGTTGCGGTTTCATTATCAAATACTCCAACGAGTTGAAAAATGCCATTCTCTTCTCTAGTATTTGACTGAATGACTTTTTGCCAGTTTTCATGGAACGTTTCTAATTGAGCAGAATATTGAGATAATTGTTCATTGGATGCAATTTCCTCAATCTTCATTTGTGTTTCTGCCATTTTATCAATCAGATTTTTATGCTGCTCCGTCTCTTCAGTACCCATGATAGCAAACGTATGTAGACGGTAGATGTATAATAAGTTTTTTAAATCTTTAGTGGTGGAGACCAGAGTGCTTTTGGTATAAATGTTATCAATCAGATTCCCCAAATCTCCCGTTTTCAATATGCCAACCAGCCCCTGGATAACAAGAAACACAATGATGCATGTGAATCCAAAGAAAATTTTCCAAAAGATTTTTATTCCCTTTGAATGTATTGGTCCAGCCATTATTTTTCCTCCTTTTTTACTTTAAGTGATTTTCAAGAAGGTATCGCAAGTATTCCATGATTGGTTGAAAGGAATTGAGTATTTTTTCGGCCAGTCTATTTTGCAAAATCATGGCCGGTCGAAATACTAACATCACCGTTTCCTGGATATATTGAAACCACCTTGCCAATACCCTGTAAACCACTACCAAAACGTTTTAGTGATA
>JANQHV010000169.1 GCA_028282505.1 SAR324 cluster bacterium
TTTGCCCTTTTCCTCATCAAAGAGTGCTCTTCCACTCACCACAATCGCCCCTCCTGACTGAATCCAGTCTAATAGCTCCTGATCATCTCTGGCTCTCGATTGCATATAGGAGAGCGTCGCTATCAGCAGCTATTAGACTGGATTCAGTCAGGAGGGGCGATTGTGGTGAGTGGAAGAGCACTCTTTGATGAGGAAAAGGGCAAAAGTGGCGATCTTCTCTTAGACAGACTGAACATCAGAAAATATCAGATTGAAGAAGATTCAGAGGAGGAAGAAGCTTTTTCTGAGGAAAACCAGGAAGAATCCGATGAAGCGGATTTTGAACAAGTAAAGCAAGAAATCATAGAGAGCCTGGATGATATAACATCTGGAGAAAAAAACGATTATTGCAGCTCTGAAAAAATTGATACAGACCGTATTCTCACTATCCAACTCGAAAGACAAACTGATCCTGTCCAACTGCTTTATTCTCCTGATTATTACATTACACAAATACTGGATTCAGGTTCTGAAGAATTGGAAAACAGGAAACGAGAACAGATCATTCAATTTAAACATGGAAAAGGTGAAATTACAGTCCTGTCCCACGATTACTTTTGGTACAATCGGTATATATGCCAGTTAGATCATGCTTTTTTTCTAAAATTTCTGACAAATGAACGTGCCAAGGTGTGGTTGCTGTTTCAACGTGAATCACCATCTTTACTTGTCGTTTTCTGGCAGAAATCACCATTTGTGATTCTCAGTTTCCTGGCTTTAGGAATTCTTCTGTTGTGGAGAAATGCTTTTCGTATCGGACCCGTTTTGGACTTCATCGAAAAAGACCGTCGTCAGTTGAGTGAACACCTGATGGCATTGGGTCGCTATCTTTGGCAATACCACTTGATCAATTCTAATCTGGAGTTGATTCAACAAAGTATCAACAAATCGATGGAAAAAGCCTTTCCCGGATTCTCTGAAAATTCTTTAGAGGATCAGGCCCAACAAATGGCCACACTGTCTGGTTTATCAGTCGAGGAGATAAAATTTGCCTTTAGTCCGAAAACAAAGCAAAAAAAAAATGAGGTTTTCAGAAAAGTCCAAATACTACAACAAATACAAAGGAGCCTATGAATGAGTTAAGTGCGGAAAATACATCAGTCGAAGCCAAGACAACACCAGCTTCTGAAATTTGTGCAATTCGAGATGAAATCAGGAAGGTGTTGATCGGACAAAACACGGTCATTGATCAAGTTCTCATGGCTCTTCTTTCAGCAGGACATGTGCTCATTGAGGGAGTGCCTGGTTTGGGAAAAACCCTGTTGGTTCGTGCCCTTGCCAATACATTTGAGGGGCAATTTTCCAGAATTCAATTTACTCCTGATCTCATGCCGACCGATATCACAGGCCATGCCATTTATGATTTGAAAACCGAACAATTTAGAATTCAAAAGGGTCCTGTTTTTACAAACCTTTTGCTTGCTGATGAGATCAATCGTGCTCCAGCCAAAACCCAAGCCGCGCTTTTAGAAGTGATGCAAGAAAATCAAGTGACAATTGAAGGAAAAGGATTGAAAACAGGAACTCCATTCATGGTATTGGCCACTCAAAATCCGATTGAACAGGAAGGAACGTACCCTTTGCCTGAATCAGAATTGGATCGATTTTTGATGAAGATTTTTATTGAGTTTCCGGAAATTGATGATGAAAAGAAAATGGTGGCTCTTGTCACAAAAGAGTCCGTCACCGACACGCTGGACCTCACCAAATTATCGGCTATCTTCACACCTGAACACATCCTTGTGTTGCAAAAAGCCGTTTCTTCTGTTGTTGTGGATGACCATGTCCTGGATTATGCCGTTCGTATTGTACGGGCAACCAGGAATTGGAATGGAATTACCCAAGGGGCAGGACCGCGAGGCAGCATTGCTTTGATTCGTGTCGCCAAATCTCATGCTTTGCTGCATGAAAGAAATTTTGTCATTCCTGATGATGTTAAAAATGTTGTTCTTCCCGTTTTAAGGCATCGCATCAATTTGTCGGCTGAATTAGAAATTGAGAACGTATCGTCTGACCATATTCTTCACAACATCCTGAACCACATTGAAGCCCCCCGTACATGAGACCAGAAAAAAAACTAATTTGGACAATAGCAGGGATTTGTGTCCTGGCTCTTGGTTTGACCATGGAAAATTGGAATTTTTTTTCTTTTTTTGCACAAAATTTTAAGGAATTTTCCAGCATTTTGCACGGCTCATTTTATGGAATATCTGGTTGTTTGTTTTTCATGATTCTTTTGGATGCTATTTCCCTTTACAAAAGTAGTGCATTTCTCAAAGTAACAAGACACGCTCCTGCTTCTCTTTCATTGGGAGAATGGAGCAAGATCGAGTTGGAAATCCACCATTCTTTCAAAAGAACAGTTTCATTAGTGATTCATGACCTCCATCCTTCTGAAATCGAGGTGAAAGGTCTTCCCTTTGAGGTCAAACTCCAGGAAAAGGAGTGGATCAAAAAATCCTATCAGATGAAAAGTCACCAACGCGGAGATCTTCAGTTTGGCAAAGTTCAGGTTCTATTAGAAAGCCCATTTGGATTTTGGCAAAGATCTTTTAAGCTCGGGAGTGCGGAGACCGTGAAAGTCCTTCCAAATTTTGCTGCCATTCGGCAATATTTCAAATTGGCTTCCCAAAGTCATACCGAAAAGTTAGGCATTAAGAAAAAACGACAACGGGGAGATGGAACAGAATTCCATCAACTTCGTGAATACATTGAAGGCGATTCATTGAAGCGAGTCGATTGGAAAGCAAGTGCCAGAAGAAAAACTCTCATATCCCGAGAATATCAACTGGAAACCAACCAAAATATTTTATTCCTTGTTGATTGTGGACACCGAATGCGTTCAAAAGATGGCATGTTGAGCCACTTTGATCATGCTTTGAATGCAATCCTGCTCATGACTCATGTTGCTTTGCGACAAGGCGATTCGGTAGGACTCATGAACTTTGGATCTTCTACTGAAGTTTGGTTGCTTCCCAAAAAAGGAAATCGCCAGATCCATGAAGTGCTCAATCAACTTTATCACATTCAGCCAGAAACTCATGGTGCTGACTTTCAATATGCCGCGGAAAAACTTTTTCAACGATTCAAAAAACGTGCATTGGTTGTGGTGATTTCTAACATTCGCGGTGAAGAAACAGAAGAATTGAATGCTGCTCTGCATTTGTTAAGGAAAAGGCATGTGTTGTTGTTTGCAAACATGCGAGAAGTCGTTTTAGACCATTATCTCGAAAAACCCGTCTCGAATTTTGACGAATCTCTCATCTACCTGGCCACTACCAATCATCTCGCACAGAGAGAATCTTCCTTAAAATCGATCCGAGAAAAGGGCATTTTTATCGTGGATGAGATCCCTTCTAAAATTTCTATTGCCTTGGTGAATACGTACCATCAAATCAAAGCAGCCGGACAATTTTGAAAATCAAACATGCCGATGCTGTTGCTGAACTCTTGATGGGTGATCAGTTAAAAGATGATTCAACAGTTTATTTCAAGGGCTTTGCGGCTAATCGTTTGAGTTGTTTGGACACTGGGTCTACGACAAATCCCAGGTTTTCCAGGACAACGACTCCCAAAATGGGTTCCACTTTTTCAGGACCAAAGATGATTTGAGAAACCGTTTCCTGTCCCATGAACACAATTCGAGCAAAACCCAACTCGTACTCGACGACATCTCCATTGGCCAATTCATAAACGGATTTCATTTCTTTTTTGATTCCAACCTTTTCAAGCTGTTTTGCTGGGGCCATACAGTCAATCGAGCCGGTGTCTACGAGGAATTCTGCCTCAAAGGGCTCATTGGTTTTCATTAAATCAAACACTTGAGTAGTCACGTGAGTCACTCCCATATCAATTCCTCCTCAGAAAAACTTACATATTAAATCATGGTTATCTCAAACTGTATTTAAAACGTCTGCACTATTGATTTCTAGTATTAATCCCTAAGTACAGCTAATCAGAAATAAGTGCTCAAATTCTTGTTATGACAGTCTTACTCTTAATTCTAATCTTACTCTTAATCTTTGGAAATTGAGGGATTAAGATTAGAAGGGGACGCCCAGTCCAAGATTAAGATTAAGAATTTGTACACTTTATTGTGAATACTTGTACTAAGCAAATGAAATACAATCATTTTGTCTCATTTCTGTTCAGAAAGATACAAAATCTTCTCTGGATTTTTAAGATAGCCTCACTATTTCTCTATTGATGTTTCTCTGTGAGGATGCTAACTAAAAAATTTATTCACAGGCGAAACTCAAACCAACTGACTGTCATTTTCAAAACATGAAAGGCCGATTGGAAAGGTGAACTATGGAATACTCTGTTTTGATTTCTCCAACACTTGCTTTAGACGTGCCTGAATTGGTTGAAGCCTGGAACTCCTCCACAGAATGGAAGGAAAAAGCCATGGCGAAACAAGTTCAACCCGATCAGACCACTGCGTATCCTCTTGATCCTGCAACGGTACAAGAGGGTTTGTTGGTCTTTTACGGATTTGCGGGAGGACTCGCGCTGGATATCGTCAAAGACCTCATCAAAAACTTTTTGATTTCCTTCCTGAAAAAGAAGTTTTCTGACGATACTGATGCTCCTGAAGTTGAACTGAAAGAAATTCCTCCAAAATCGGGAACGTATGTGATCATCGTCAAAGCCAAGGGAGAGTAACATGACCCTGATCACCATCAAAGAACAAAGCAGTGAATCCGAAGAAATCAAGGCAACGGTGAGCTTCGATCATGGAGTAGAAACGCCTGTCACTTTGCAAGATCCGTTTTCACCGGAAGAAGAAAACAGACTGGCCTGGTATTTTGAAGAGCATTTGCGGCATCCCTATATCAAAGAAGTCACCGCCAAAGAAGCGGCCCACAGCATCCAAGAGTATGGGGAGCGATTGTTTGCCCAAATCTTTGACAAAAGCAACGGCGATTTGTGGGGGAGCTACCAGGAAGCCCGCAAACGAGGACTAAACACACTGCAATTTGAAATCATCGGTTCTCCCGAATTTCAACAATGGCATTGGGAAGCCCTACGAGAACCCGGACACGATCCTTTTGTGCTGCACGGGCCAATGATTCGCCGTGGTCAAGTGTCACAAACTAAATCATTTCAAGTGCAAGAATCTCCCACCATCAACTTATTGGTGGTCACGGCCCGTCCTCATGGACGCCGGGATGTGGGCTACCGCACCATTTCCCGCCCCTTGATTGAAGGTTTACGTCAAGTGAAGGCTCCGGTCAAGATCGATTTGGTGCGTCCGGGAACTTACGAAGCCCTCATGAAGCATCTGGAAGTCAGCCGGGATCAACACGGAGTGGGCTATTATCATATCATTCATTTTGATCTGCACGGGGCTTTCTTAACGCATCAACAATTGACACAAATCGGCCAGTTTTCGGACGTGGAATATCAATCCTTTGAGGTGGTGCTAGAAGACCGCTATGGACGGAAAAATTTAGAGAAGCCAGAGAAAGCTGACGATCCATGGCAAGCCTACCTCTTTTTTGAAACCGAGGATGAAGAACACCTGGATGCGGCCAAAGCCGATGAGTTGGCACAACTGCTTCAGGAATATCAAATTCCGATTGCCATTTTGAATGCCTGTCAGTCGGGAAAACAAATTGGAGAGCGGGAAACCAGCCTGGGCAGTCGTTTGTTGCAGGCGGGCATCCGGAACGTCATCGCCATGAGCTATTCAGTCACTGTCAGTGCCGTTGAGTTGATGATGAAAACCCTGTATCCCCGCTTGTTCCAGGAAAAAGACCTTTTGCAGGCATTGCGTGCAGCACGGAGTGAATTGCACCACCAAAAGAAACGGCGAGCCTACTTCAATTATCAAATTCAACTGGAGGATTGGTTGTTGCCGGTGCTCTACCAACCCCAGGGCTTGCCCGTTTTGCCCTTACCTTTGCGTCCGATGACCGATCATGAACAAGCAGAGTTTGGCATCCAACAACAAAGTTACTATCGAGCGCCAGAGCCGACCTATGGCTTTTTTGGCCGGGATCTCGATATTTTGCAAATCGAGAAACGTTTGCTCTCGGTCGCCCAAGGCAAACGCAAGAATTTACTCTTGGTGCATGGCATGGGCGGAGCTGGAAAAACAACCTTGTTGTGTCATCTGGGAGAGTGGTGGCAACTCACCGGACTGGTCAAAGAAGTCTTTTATTTTGGCTATGACCAAAAAGCCTACACGGTGGAACAAATCATGAACGAGATTGCCCAACGCCTGTACAATCGGGATATCCCTCCAGGCCGCAAGGTTTCCCCGGCTTTCAGCAGTTTTCAAGCCAGCGAATTTGCCTTGCAGCAACAACAATTGAGCCAAGAATTGCGCTCAAAATGTCATTTGTTGATTTTAGACAATCTCGAATCGATTACCGGACAAGAGCTTTCGATTCCCAATACCTTGCCTAAGGAAGAACAAGAAAAGTTTCGTGATTTTTTGGCCGAGTTGAAAGATGGCCACACCTTGGTCTTGTTGGGTTCGCGCAGTGAGGAACGCTGGTTGGATCAGGCCGGTTCCACGGGTAGTGCTCCGCTGCGCAAAAAAGACCGTTATGAGCTGGCCGGATTGGACCCGGAAGCCGCTTCGAGCCTGGCCGAACACATTTTGAGCGAGCAAGTCGAAGTAAAGCCCATCCAAAAGAAATACCGGGAAAGCGAAGCCTTCCGGGAATTGCTCAAAATTCTGGCCGGTTATCCTTTACCCCTGGAAGTGATCTTGTCCAATCTGGAGCACTCTCCCCCCGCAGCCATTCTAGCAGCCTTGCAAGGCGGTGACACCCGGATTGATCCCCAGGCAGAAGATACTTCCCCGGAAGCACGCACCCGCAGTATTGTCCGTTGCATTGAATACTCACACAGCAACCTGGATGAAGCGGCCCAGCAATTGTTGTTGTGTTTCTTTCCCTTCACCGGAGTGGTCTGGCAACAATTACTTCCCGAATATTTCAAGCTTTTGCAACAACAACCTGCTTTGTCCCAACTTCCTTTTGAACGAGCAACAGAAGTCTTACAAACCGCGCAAAACTGGGGGTTGGTTTCTCCTCACCCCATGCCAGGATTTTTGAACCTGCAACCGATTTTTCCCTACTTTTTGAAAACTCGCCTTGCTGAACTGAACAATCCCGATTTTCGCACAGTGGTCGAAACTGCTTTTCGTGAATATTATGATCAGATTGGAAAAGCGTTGCATGGTTTATTAACTTCGAAAGAAGCCCAAGAAAAAAAGATGGGACAGATGCTCATTCCATTGGAAAGTAGCAACCTTTACACCGCTTTAGAATTGGCCTTGCAGCAAAAAGTTTCCATTTGGGGAATTTATGTGGCCCTGCATGAATACCTCAAACTCACTCAAGATCGTCAAAAAGGCATAGAGTTGGGAAAAATGATTTTGGCACAGTCGAAACAATATTCAGCAGAACAGTTGTCACAATATGAAGGTCACAACTTTGTTCGTGTATTAGGTGATTTGGGGCAACGTGAATTAGATTTAAAACAATATCAGGAAGCTGAATCTCGTTGTCAAGAAAACTTTCATCGTTTGGAAGCCTTAACCATTCTTGATAGTGAACAGAAAGCAAAGATGATCGCAGTAACCCACCATCAGTTAGGCATCATCGCACAGGAACAGAGACAGTGGCCACAAGCTGAAGATTCCTACCAAAAGGCCCTGACAATCTACATCGAATTCAACGACCGCTATGCGCAGGCTTCTACCTACCATCAGTTAGGCATAGTCGCCCAGGAACAGAGACAGTGGCCACAAGCTGAAGATTCCTACCAAAAGGCCCTGAAAATCAAAATCGAATTCAATGATCGCTATGAGCAGGCTGCTATCTACCATCAGTTAGGCATCGTCGCTCAGGAACAGAGACAGTGGCCACAAGCCGAAGAGTTGTACCAAAAAGCTTTGAAAATCGAACTCGAATTCAATGACCGCTATGCACAGGCTGCTACCTACCATCAGTTAGGCATCGCCGTGCAGGAACAGAGACAGTGGCCACAAGCCGAAGAGTTGTACCAAAAAGCTTTGAAAATCAAAATCGACTTCAACGACCGCTATGAACAGGCTGCTACCTACCATAATTTAGGCGTCGTCGCGCAGGAACAGGGACAGTGGCCACAAGCGGAAGATTATTTGTTGAAAGCTTTGGAGATCTATCATGACTATGAAGATTCTCACTACTTGCAAATCACCTTGAGAAGCTTGAGTCGTTTGTGGAACCGTGGTCATGTGGAAGGTTTGCCGGGTCGGATGGCCACGATTTTGGGGATTTCCCCAGAAGAGGTGGAAGACTTGATGCGGAAGAGGCCAGAAGATTCGGCAAGGAACTGAAGCATCATTCACTGGGTCAAAGGGCCTCTGCTCTCATTTTAGAGGAAGCTTTCAATAAACGTAGGGAGATTTATCAAATATGGAAGCCTCAGAACTTTTGGAAATGGCTCTTTATGGATTCCGGGAGCCTGACAAGCTTAAAAAACTTAGTTAGTAATTTCAAATACTTAATATCTAAGCAGGGGGCTTGGTCATATTTTTGGCGAGTTTATTTTTGCAAACATAGGATTTACCATTTTTGTCATTCCGTGCTTGACACGGAATCCAGTAGCTTACACACGTTTTTTGGATACCGGACGAGCGGTCGGCGTTCCGATCCGGTATGACACACAGGTGGCCAACATTATGATCATCCCCTAAGCAGGAGTCTCCGAAACTCAAAAACCCCTGAGGTTTTACCCCATAAATTCAATATCTTAGTCCCTTAAACATAAGAGTTAAAGGGCTATCCGTTTAAGATGGGACAAGCTACGTTTCCACTCAGCATAACGTTAGTGACCGAAATTAATCATATCGCTCACTATGGTAGCGCCGGCCTACGTGCCGGCTTTTTTGCCGCCATGTAAGGCGGCGCTACCGTTAGCTTGTCGCCAGTTTAACATTCTGTAGCAAACAAAGCCGGAAAGATTTCAACAATAGATTTTTCGTGTTTTTTTGTGTTTTTCGTGGACTCCATAGTTGTTGTCTTAGCTTAAACGCGCAGCCCTCGAACAAAGTGAAAGATCTTTTTTAACACATTGAAATTATTAAAAATTCCTCACATTCGTTCGGACGGTTCGCCGATGCGATGACACACCATTTTTAATGCTCACTGGGAAAGAAAGTATAGCACCTGAAATACTATAGCAAAAGCGTCAGGGGAAGAGAAAGACAAACAAAGGCACAAGACACCCATAGTGCCAATTGATTCATCCGTTTCACATCGGCTGCACTCAAGTTTTGCGGATCTTCGGGATGCCCCAGCCATAAATTCACATCCAGCTTGCCATTCCTCCAGATAGGTCCTACCAATTGCACAGATAATGCACCAGCTGCTCCTGTTTCGCTCCAACCAGAATTGGGACCAGGAACCAAATGATGTTGAGACAAACCAACTTTCCAGGCTTTGCTTGCAGAGTAGTTAGAGTGGAAAAACGATACCAGGACAATCAGCAACCATGTCAAGCGAGCAGGAATCCAATTTAAGAGGTCATCCAATCGGGCTCCAAATTTTCCAAAATCGATATACTTTGGGGTTTTATAGCCGACCATAGAATCCATAGTACTGACAATTTTAAAAACAACCATGCCTGGCACTCCAAAAAGGAAGAGATAAAATAGAGGAGAGATGACCCCATCGGTGAGACTTTCACTGACGCTTTCAATGGCCGCTCGATTGCAGGCATGAACGTCCATTTTTTCGGTATCTCGCCCTACCATCATTGATGTATGATAACGAGCATCTTCCAGATTTTGCTGTTCTGTAGCCTGGGCCACACGTGTTGCATGGAGGGTCAAATCTTTTAATGCAAACATGCTGTAAGCGATATACAGTTGCCACAACTGGGCAAGCCAGGGATGGATTTTTTCAAGAAACATGTTCATCCAAATTAATGGAATGAGTGTACTGAAGGACAACAGGAAAAACAGTAATACTCCACCAGAAAAACCGTCCATTCCCCAAGAACGCAGTTTTGTTTCATAGAAGGACAATAACTTACCGATGATCCGAATCGGATGAAAAGAGTAATTGGGATCTCCAAAAATCTGGTCTATTATTAGGACTGCTAACAAAAAC
>JANQHV010000208.1 GCA_028282505.1 SAR324 cluster bacterium
CGCCTATATAACGAACTGGGATGTCAAACTCATTGACTATTCCAATCACTACCCCGCCTTTGGCCGTTCCATCCAGTTTCGTAATCACCAATCCAGTCAATTCAGCAATTTCACGAAACTCACGAACCTGAAAAATCGCATTTTGTCCAGTAGTTGCGTCTAAAACAAGAAAAATTTCATGAGGGGCATCTGGGATAATTTTTTGAATCACTCGAATCATTTTTTTGAGTTCTTCCATCAAATTGGTTTTTGTGTGCAAACGCCCTGCCGTATCACAAATGACCACGTCATAGTTTTCCTGAACTGCTTTATTCACAGTCTCATACATCACAGAAGAAGGATCACTCCCGGCCTCTTTGGTCACAATATCACTGTTGGCACGCTGACTCCATGCTTCCAATTGCTCAATAGCTGCTGCACGGAACGTGTCTCCTGCTCCCAGGAGGACTTTTTTGCCATCTTGTTGATACTGAGCAGCAATTTTTCCAATAGTTGTTGTTTTTCCGACACCATTGACGCCTACAAATAACAACACCAAAGGTTTGGTTTGATCGGTTGTGCGAGCCGGGTAGGTTTTTTCCATGATTTTCACAATTTCAGCCTGAACGGTGCTGCGTAATGCGGTGGAATCGTTGAGTTCTTCACGCTCCAGCTTTTCATGAAGCACTTCGATGATACGGTGTGTGGTTTCAGGTCCAATGTCTGCTGTGTATAGTAACTCCTCCAGGTCATCCAGCAGATCTTCATCAATTTCTTTTTTTCCGAGAACCAGATCACCAATCCCCTCAATCAGATTACTTCGTGTCTTTTCCATTCCCCGTTTCAGTCGCTCCAAAAAACTCACGGATTCTGCGGGGATTTCTTCTTGAATTGATCCTAAATCACTCTGTAATACTTTCGTTTGACGCCGTTCCTCTTCAACTTTGGTAAGTTGTTCTTGAATTTGTTTCTCTTCTTCCTCAATTTGGGCCAAACGGGCTTCATTTTTTTTGTCTTGCTGTACTTTTCGTTGTTTTTCTTCTTGTTTTTGTTGTTTGAGATGGGCTTTCTCCAGTTTTGCCAATTGTTTTTCTGCATCTTTTTCTGAAATTTGTTCCTCTGTTCCTTTTCGGGTCAAGAGGCGAGACAGAGCGACTAAAAAGAAAATGGTGAGCAGAACCAAAAGCGCAAATCCACCAAGAATATAAGGAGTGGCCTCTTCTGTTAAATTAGTACCGAGGTATTGGTTCAGCACTTGTGTAATGGTACCGAGGTATTGGTTCAGCACTTGTGTAATAAATGTTAGATCCATGATGCTTCGTTTGTGTAAAGTTATTTATTGATTTTGAAAATTGGAGCTTTTCTATGAATTGAATAGCTGGGAAAAGACCTTTTCATCTTGCACAGAATACTATATAGTTTTTGAAAAAAATACTATGAATGTCTATCACCTTACCTAAAAATCTACCATTGAGTTGTTTTTGCCATGGAGGTTCTGAATTCTGCTCAACAGAGTATTGTTTCTCACCAGCGAGGTCCTGCTTTGGTCATTGCAGGGGCTGGTAGTGGGAAAACACGTGTGATTACCTATCGGGTTGCCGAATTAATTCGCTCTGGTATCGATCCTTCCACCATTATGTTGCTCACCTTCACCAACAAAGCAGCTAAAGAGATGGCAAATCGTGTGGCAAAAGCGACGGGCCAGGAGAAAATAGCAAACGCTATGATTCATGGTACTTTCCATAGTGTCGCGAACCGTTTTTTGCGACGCCATGCTAAACTATTGCTCTACGAAAACAATTTCTCCATCCTGGATAGTTCCGACTCCCGTGATTTACTCAAGGCAGCAGTTGCTGAATCTATTGGTAAACCTGGTAAAAACTTTCCAAAGTCGGCTGTGCTGCAAAATATGTTTTCTCTTGCATTCAATCAAAATTGTGATGCCCTTACTCTCCAGCAGACAGAATACCTCGAACGTCATTTTGAGCTAGAGTTTCTGATTGAGCAGGAATATCCACATTTTTATCCTTTGATTCCCGAAATTCTCACGATCCATAAGTCATATCGCCACAAAAAACGACGTAACAATGCTTTGGATTTTGATGATTTATTGGAAAATTGGTTGGATCTCTTATTAAAGAAGCAAAAAAGCCTGCCTTGGGTTGAGCAAATTCAGTTTATTTTGGTTGATGAATATCAAGACACCAATAAAGTACAAGCTTGTATTCTCGATCAACTCGCTCAAGCACATCAAAACTTGATGGTAGTGGGCGATGATGCTCAGTCTATTTATAGCTGGAGAGGAGCAAATTTTAAAAACATCCTTGATTTTCCTGTACGGTATAATGCCATGGTCTATCGCCTTGAACAAAACTATCGCAGTACTCCTGATATCCTGGCATTGGCCAATAGTAGTATCAATCAAAACAAAGAACAATTTCAAAAGGAACTGTATTCCCTCTTACCAAACCTGGAAAAACCGACACTATACCGAATTTATGACCTGGAGAGTGAAGCAGAAATTGTAGTTCGACGCATTTTGGAACTGAAAGATCAAAACCTCAGTTTAAATGAGATGAGTGTGTTATATCGCAATCACGTGCAGTCTGCAACTCTGCAAGTTGCTTTAACCCAAAGAGGCATTCCATATATTGTGCGATCCGGAGTGCAGTTTTTTGAGCAAGCACACATGAAAGACATTGTGTCTTTTTTAAAAATCGTTTTCAATCCTTTAGATGAAATTGCCTGGATGCGTGTCTTGAAATTGATGCCTGGCATCGGCAATACAACTGCACAGAAAATATTTCATGTCTTTTTAGAACAAAAGGCCGTGCGTTTGACTTTAGATAATTCAGAACTTCAAAAGAAAATTCCTAAAAAAGCACGGGTGGCCTGGGATCAATTATTACAATGCTTTAAGCGTCTTTTAGAAGAGGAAACAACACCAGCTCAGATGATATCCATTGTCTATCAAACGATCTACCGTGACTATCTGTTAGTCAGTTATGAAAATGCCATGCAACGGGAAGCAGACATTACTTACCTGGAAGAGTTTGCGGGTAAGTACAAATCACTGGAGCGTTTGCTCAATGAACTCTCATTAGTGGGGACAACCGTCATTAAAGATTACGAAGCAGAACAGTTTAAAGAAGATGAATGTTTGACGTTAACAACCATTCATCAAGCCAAGGGGCTGGAGTGGAATGCTGTATTTGTGATCGGTTTGACAGAGGGGCAATTCCCCCATCAACGATGTCTGGAACCACAAGAACGCCTGGAAGAAGAACGACGACTTTTTTATGTTGCCATGACGCGCGCACGTCACTATTTAACCCTAACTGCTCCTATGGTCAGCAGTTCTTTTGGAGCAAATACGTTTTCATCCCGTTCCCGCTTTATTGAAGAATGCCCCCAAGCACTCATGTCTTGTGTGACGAGTTCCGATATTGATGAGATGCCCTATTCAAGCTACAAGGCCCGTTTGACCTTTTGATTAAGACAATAAGAATGTTACCTAAACAATTTTTGCAGGAGTCGTTTGTTTCTGAACGAATCAGAGATGCTCGATAGCGGGTGAACCTTGAGAAGTCGTTCCTTGGCTGGTTGCATGAGAATCTTGTTGTTCCTCATAATAGTTTTTGGTCACTCGAATCCCTTCTTTTTTACCAATTTGATAAGCAATCGGAGCAACAATCGCAATCAATAATGCAATGGCCCCAATATGGATACTCAATAACATCATAGAAGTATTTTCAAGCTAAGTCTTTTAAATTATTAATAATAAGCCGCACACTACTACGTACTTCCTCCAAATCCAAACCTTCTTCTGATGCAAAATAAGGATGTGTTTCTGGATCCATGCCCAGGCGATGCATCACTTTGGTAATGTACTCTTGTTCTTCATCTTCAAATATATTATCAGCACTTGCCACTAAAACCAAAACATCAATTAAAATTTGTTTTGCTTCCTCCGATTGTAACCCCAGGATCGCCTCTTCTAATGAAACTTTTTGTTTGATGGCTTCCAGTTCTGCATTGTTGACACCAACGGCTTTGAATAAGGCAAATAGTACTTTTTTTTCCATAGGATGGAGTTCTCCATCCGCTGCTGCCATGTGCTTGGCTAAAAACAAAATATCCAGGAATTCTGCACGTTCCATATTTTATTTCTAAAATACAAGGTTTTCAATAATCTTCTTGATCTTCATCTCTTCCCCTCCCCATGACATGGCAAGGACTATCTCAATGTTATCTGAACGATTGTATATATCTAACAGCTAATAAATAAATTAACTAATTTAAGCAACGATTGCCAATAAAATATTTTCAAAAGAATAGGAAGAGTGGACAAATGGCAAAAGGTTAGGAAGGACTGTTCAACTTACAGAAATTCAGCTTGACAAATATTATATAATATTAGTATTTTAATCATTTATTTGGGGTGTAGCCAAGCGGTAAGGCAGCGGGTTTTGATCCCGTCATGCGCAGGTTCGATCCCTGCCACCCCAGCCAATCTTGCTTAAAATCCAGAGATAATAGACACGTTTTAGTAGCCTCCTGATAAAACATCACGCAGTTTCTTGGTTGCTTCATCATTTTAAAATTGAATATTGGCGGAAATTAGCCTAAGTACTCTCTTTAGAGTGACAGAAATCATTAGCATGAGTTTATGATAAAT
>JANQHV010000231.1 GCA_028282505.1 SAR324 cluster bacterium
TCTCAATCATGCAAGTATTCAAACACATATTTTTCTGTCTTTTTATTTTTATTGGAATCTCTACAGCATGGGCACAAGGAGCCAAAGACTGGATTGCCATCAAAGATCATACCGTTGTCGTCGAAAGCAGCGGCTGGAAGTTTCCAGTAGAGATTGCATTTGTTCCCAATCCAGGCTCCGACCCGAAAGATCCTCTGTATTACGTCTCCGAGTTACGGGGAACGATTAAAGTGGTAACCAATGACCGCACGGTTCTCACGTATGCCGAAAATGTGAACACGTATCGCCCTCCGACCGAACTTCCCAATGAATTAGCAGAACTGGGTTTGGCAGGAATATGCCTGGACCCTACAAATGGCTATCTCTTCGCAACAACCCTTTATGCCCGAGATAATGCTCTGTATAACAAAATTGTTCGTTTTGAACACGAAACCAGCCAATTTGCTGTCAAACCTAAAAAATCTGTTCAGTTTACCCGTATTTTTGATAATGATGAATCGGGGACGTCCCACCAAATTGGAAAATGTGTGATTGGCAAAGACGGGAAATTGTATGTTGGTGTCGGAGATGGACATGCCGCTCACAAATCCCAGGGATTGGACAACCCCAATGGGAAATTATTGCGCATGAATCTCGATGGCACGGCTCCCCAGGATAATCCTTATTACAGCCCACAAGATCCAGAAGGCGTGGCAGGATACATTTTTGCTTATGGACTGCGCAATCCTTTTGGCATCGCTTTAGATGACAACGATCTCCTGTACATTACTGATAATGGTCCCAACCGAGATCGCTTGATTGAAACCATTCCTGGAAAAAATTATTTATGGGATGGTACCAATGAAAGCATGCGTGGTGATAGTATCTGGAACTGGTCAGGCTCCGTAGGGCCGGCAGGTGCCATTTATCTTGGCGAAAAAACAAAATTTCCTTACTGGCGTGGTCGTGTTTTGGTTTCCCAGGGTGGCAGCATCCAAGAACCGGGCCCCAGTGAAAAAGGGAGAGTGACGATCAACAGCTTTCCCGTCAAAGCTGGACGTGGATTGGCAGGCAAACCAGAAATCCTGGTGTCTTACCGTGGCAACTATATGCAGCTCCTGGTTCCTGTCGCAGAAGGTCCTGATGGTATCTATTTTTCCGGTTTTTTCCCCGATCCTGAAGGAGAAACCTACATTCTCAAGCTCATCCGTGAGGAAGGAAAAGTGCCTGATATGCAATCTTTGTCAGGAGCACAGCTTTTTCAAAACAAAGGGTGTGCAGCATGTCATAAAATCAATGGGATCGGCGGTCAGGCAGGACCGGCACTCGATGGATTGATTGATCGTCTGCAGCAACGCCTGCACAGTGATGACTATGAAAAACAATTGGATACCATTGACCAATTGGACACCCCTGTTCATGTTAAACACCGCAAAACACGTGAAGAAATCCGACGCTTGGAAGGTGAGGAAAAAATTAAGTTCTGGTTGCGCTATCGCATCACAGAACCACGCTTCGATGTACAGCTTTCCCAAATGGCCAGCCTGCCTCTATCCGAAGAAGAACTGGAACAACTCACTTCCTACTTGATGACATTGCGTAATTATCAAGAACGTGAATTGAGCGAATTTGAAGAAATACACCGTCGTTTTCGGGTATGGTGGGACACGGATTATAACGCCAAGCCCACCGTTGGTTTCATTCTAGGCATTTTGATCACGTTATTGCTTCAGTTTTTCATACGTAAGATATGGCGCCGAGTCAGCAATTAGCTGATTTGTAAAAAAAGAAATACCGCATATCCTCATTTTAAGGGGGCAAGCACGCAGGTCTGCCCCTACAAGATTTACATCAATAAAAGGACAGTAGGTGCGAACCTATATGTTCGCCCTTCTCAGAGAAAAAACAGACTCAAACCAAGGAGCCAAATATGAAAACTTCACTATTTCGCCTGATTTTAATGGGATGGATTCTGGCAATGGTTGGTTGTCAAATCGCAACTGAGGCTCCGGAGCCCAAACAGGACACTCCCCCACAAAAAG
>JANQHV010000242.1 GCA_028282505.1 SAR324 cluster bacterium
GGACAAGCCAAGGCACTCCAACTGGAAGTAGGACAAAAAGTCAAATATATATTTTAACGAGGTTTTAGCCGTTGTAGTGCTTCCTTTAAAATATCATAGCCATTTTGTGTCAAAATGGACTCTGCATGGAACTGTAAACCCATAAACTTTTCTGCACGAAGGGCATGAATTTCCTGATTCTCAGGATCCAATGAAACCTCAATCCCTTCCAGCGGTTGGCTATATTTTCCAGCAAATGTATTGTAAAAACCGACTCTTTGCGCCTGACCAAAATAGTTTATTTTTTCCTGCGTTCCCTGAAATGGCTTTGCTTTTTTGATAACTTCGATCCCCAAAGCTTTGCATAAAATTTGTTGTCCAAGGCACACAGATAAAAACGGCCGTTTGTGTTGCAGTAGCTGTTGGGTGAGATCTAAACTGATCTTCATTTTAGGATTGGCAAGATCGTTGGGATTGCCGGGTCCGGGTCCAATAATAACAAGGTCTGCATGATCACTGCTTAGATTATAATTGGAAAAACGTACAACTTGGGTAGTTGCTCCCATGCGGTTGATCATGTGCTGCATCATCAAACAAAAATCATCTTCATTATCAATGATGGTGATTTTATAGTCCTGAAAGATATGATGATCTGGCGAATCTTCCTGGTTAAAGAACCAAAATTTAGAAAGATACTGATTGCGTTGCTGGAGTACAATTTGAACTTCATCATCTCCCATAAAATGAGATAATATCGCTTGAGGTGGTTCTTCAGGAGGGTTTTCAATATTTTCCTGCATTCCTCCTATTTTAGCGACTGTTTCTTTCACTTCTTCTGAAGGAATGGAGTCACGAACCAGGGTAGCCCCCACTCTCAAAAGCAAAGAACCGTCTGGATCAATTTCCACAGTACGAATGGTGATCGGACTGTCTAATGTATCATTGCCTTCTTCATCACGACCAATGAGTGCAATGGCACTGGCATAATAGCTGCGAGATTCATTTTCATACTTATGAATGATGTTGCATGCATTTTCTACAGGACTGCCTGTGACTGTTGCCGCATACATGGAATCACGCAATAATTGGATGATATCGTGCTTGGATTTGCCAACAAGCAGGTATTCAGTATGAATCAATTTTGACATCTCTTTTAATAAAGGGCCTACAATCATACCACCCTGTTCACAAAATCGAGCCATCATCTTCAGTTCCTCATCAACCACCATAAATAGTTCATTGATTTCCTTCTGATTGGTCAAGAACTCTAAAAAGTCCTGCTTGAATTCGATGCGGCTGATATTATTCGGTTTTTTGCGGAATGTTCCACTGATGGGATTCATTTTAACCTGCCCTGCCTGGACAGTAATATGCCGTTCCGGAGTAGCACCAATGAAATATTTTTCACCATCAAAAAATACAAATTTCCAATAACTTCCCATTTCGTTTTGAAGCAGGTTTTTGTAGATGCTCAAAACTTTTTCCAAACTCATGTTGGTGATTTGGGCTTCTCCTTTACGAGGAATCACAAAATTTGCGCCTTCTCCATTGCCAATCTCATCTTCGACAATAGCACGGATGATATTTTCATATTCTTCGAACGAATAATTGTAATGAATGCCTTTTTCGAAAGAAATGTTTTCTCCTGGAAGCAAATGAAGCAATTCTTCAGTAGGAATTTTGGTGTGTTTGTGTACTTGAATCGTGAGTATTTTCTCTCCTGCGTCGTGAACTTTAAACTGTCTTTCTTTTAACTGACAGAAGGGCAACATGGAAATAGTATCAAATACTTCTCCCTTCGGATCTTTTCCCTGCTTTCTGGGGATATCTGATAATAGATTCAGTTGAAACGCTTCCCCTTCTAAGATTAATGCATGTTCGTCAATTCTTTTTTTGATAATCGCGAAGGGTTGTTCGAAATTGAATTTTGTGTGATCACTCATAATAAATTTTTAAAAAGTGGTAGGTATTACTGTTGGCTAATCAAATCCAAAGAAGGTTTCAAAAATTCTTTGCGGGCAACAAGCAAGAAAATGCGTCCTGATTTTTGCATATGGCCAGCTTTCAGTTCTGCAAGTGGACCATGTCCCCAGAAAATATCTGCTCTTCCATGACCGCGTATCGCTCCTCCAGTATCCTGGACAAGGACAAAACGATGTACGGGTTTCCAGGCAACTAATTGATTATTTTCAAATACCGGAGTTTGTGTCTTGATAAAAGCAAGTCCTCCTCGTGGAATCAGCTTACGGTCCATAGCAATAGAACGCTTTGGGGTTAAGGGAACTTCAATATAACCAAGAGGGCCTTCTTCTACTTCACGAAAAAAGGTATAGCTTGGATTATAGTTCAAGATACGACGAACTTCTTCAGGATGGCTGTACAAATATGTTTTTAAAGCCTGCATGGACATTTGCTCTTTCGGAATTTTTTTCTCTTCAATCAGGAGTTTTCCAATGGAACGATAGGTATGCCCATTTTGGGCAGCATAGTTGACTCTTTTCAGACTACCATCAGGGAGTTGAATCAGACCAGATCCCTGGATTTGTAAAAAAAATAACTCAATATTGTTTCCTACATAAGCAATGGGTTTGGCACGTTGATGAAGTGATTGGGCGTCTACAATTTTTGCACGGGAATCATATGGAATAAATTGATTTCCTTCAACTTTTCCAATAATTCGCTTCCCTTTCCATTCCTTATTAAATTTTTCTAGATTTGCTTTAATGAGATCGTTCGGAGTTTGATACAATGGAGTTTGGAACTGTTGATTTGGTGTCAAACTTCCTGATAGGATGGGTTCATAGTAGCCTGTGAAAAAAGCATTTCCTTTCTTATTTTTACTTTCAAAAAAAACAAACCTTTCTTGTATTTGTCGAAGCCGTTCCTTGCCTTGAAAGTTTTGGATAATCTCCAAGAGCAGCTTAGAAGAGGCTTCCATTTCTTTAGGAGAGTAAGCAATCTCTCCGTATTGAAATTTATAATACTGTGGGAGTCTACGAAAAAAACGGTTGGATTGTTCAATGGCTTCTGCCAATCCTGTAAAATCCAGATCATCTTCCCAATCAAGCGCTTGTACCTGCTGTTGAGAAAGCATGACAAACGGTTGAGAAGTTTCCGGGGTTGTGGGTGTCGGTGTTGAGTGACACCCCATTGTCGCAATAACAAGAGAAAGGAGTAATAAAGTCAGAAGAAAGTGCTTTTGCATAGGACCTCCAATGGTCGATAAGTCATAATTTCAATAAAATCAAGCAACCTGTAGCTCAATTGGTAATTGCTCACCGGCCTTGATTAACTCATCACGTGCTTTCCGTGCTGCATTGCGAACAATTTCAGAGAGGGCCGGGTGGATATGAATCATATAGAGCAGGTCTTCTAATTTTCCTTCCAGACGCATCAAAGGGATGATTTGATGAATCAAAACACTCGCTTCATGACCAATAATATGGCAACCTAAAATTTTATGAGTCCCTTTTTCGATGAGTATCTTGACAAATCCATGATCAGAGCGAAGCGCCATCCCCATAGCACTGCTGGCATAAGGGTTAACACCCTTGACATAATTGGCTCCACGAGCTTGCAAATCGTCTTCCCGTTCTCCAACACCTGCAATTTGAGGTTGTGTGAATACCGCATGCGGCATGCCTGTATAGTCGATAGGTGCTGTTGAGGCTTCATGAATGACAGAAGTAAACAAATACTGCCCTTCAAAGTTTGCACTGTGACGAAACAAATAATTGCCCGCAATGTCTCCAAAGGCCCAAATATTATCCGCCGTTGTGCGCAAATGATCATCTACTTTGATAAAACCCTTTTCAGTGATCGCTACCCCTGTTTTTTCAAGATCTAGTTGATCACTATTCGGGACTACTCCTGCTGCCACAAACACTTGATCACAATGAATACAATGAGATTTCCCATCCGGATCATCATAAGTAACCTCAAATTCTCCATTAGCATACTGGATTTTATTGGGTTGAATACCAAAATACAGGTGATGTCGTTGACCAAAAACTTTTTCAAATTCATCACGAACTTCAGGATCTTCTCCTTTGAGCATACGACTGCGGACAAACATGTGGATTTCTGTCCCCAGTGCACCAAAATAATGAGAAAGTTCTGCAGCAATATACCCTCCACCGAGAACGACCATTTTTTTAGGAAATTGATCGAGGCGCAACGCTTCGGTACTGGTAATAAAAGGGACCTCTTGTAGTCCAGAAATATTAGGAATACGAGGACGCGCCCCAGCAGCAATAAAAATCTTATCTCCCCTGATGGTTTCTCCCCCAACTTCTAATTGCCTGTCTCCTATAAATTTGCCATGATTGCGATACCAATCGATATTGGCATTTGCCTCAATACCAGGATTAATGCTGGCAGATTCTTCATCAATTGTCTCACACACCCGATGGACCAGTCCGGGAAAGTCAATATCATACCCTTTAGGAAGAATCTGAAAACGATTTGCCTCCTGGATACCATAGGCAACATCTGCTGCATGAATCAACATTTTAGAAGGAATGCACCCTCGGTTGAGGCAGGTTCCCCCTAATGGCCCTTTTTCAATCAGCGCGACTTTGTAACCCAATTTGGAAGAAGGCGTTGAAATTTTCGAACCACCTCCTGAACCAATTACAATAATGTCATAGTTTTTCATTGTGAGATCTTCTCAAAAGTGGATTTTAATAAAAAAGCGATTTACCTACCAGCAGGCAATCATCTAGAAACCGATAGGATTCGATTTTAACATCGTTAAATTATCACCTTGAACATGCTCGCCTTTTAGGCGACAAATAAGGTGATCTATCAAAGAAATACTCCGTAACACAATAACACTTATCGTGGATAAATCAAGAAATGGGAGTATGGAAATTAGCATGTTGGGTAAATAAACTCTTTCCTCACAGACAATTTTGTGCCAAGCTTTGTATGACAAAACCTTGTTTTGATTTACCCGAACCAACTCTGGGAGAATCTATAAAAGGACAATGAAAAAACAAAAAGGAACTGATCAACTCATTAGAAAATTAAGAAAAATTCAGCGCCAAATGACGGAATTAGAAAATAACATTAAAGGTCAAAACAAATCCGGAACAAAAAACAAACAAGTGCCGTCACTGGATCAAATCGAGTATACCGATAAAGCATTAATAGAGAATAAGTTGCATTACAAAGCC
>JANQHV010000267.1 GCA_028282505.1 SAR324 cluster bacterium
AAAGGTTATTTTCTTTCTTACGCGCTTTAGATCAAGATGTAGATATTATCATTCATCCTAAAAAACAAAGTGAAGCAAGTCTAAACCTTGCTTATGCTCGAGCATAATATGCCTAAAAACTCATTGTTTGTTGTTTACCAAAAATAAAAAACGGTTTTCGAACAAGATAGTTCAACAGACCGCCTTCCTAAGCATTTCGCTCCATATGAAGCGCTGTGGCATCACTCGACTGAATCCGAAGTTCATCAAAGGCGGCTGCTGACTTTGGCGTTCGATTCAGAAAATAAAACAACGAGCCCCAAAAGGAATTTGACGATATAATTTATTTTCGATATTATTGTCTCTAAATATTATTGCTGTAGGATATTATCTAAAAACCTTGCTGAGGGAAGAGATGATTCGTGAGTTTTACTGCAAAGAGACTCAAAAAATTTGGGAAGGAAATTTTTCAAAGAAATTACCAACAAATATTCAAAAGAATAACATTGCTATCGATAAATTAGCTTTGTTGAATGCAGCCAATGTTCTTGAAGATTTAAAGATTCCTCCAGGAAATGAATTAGAACCATTAATTGGAGATAGGAAAGGTCAACATAGCATAAGAATTAATAAACAATGGAGGATTTGTTTTATTTGGAAAGAAGGCCATGCCTATCGAGTTGAGATTACCGATTATCATTAGAGGAAGTATGGAAAAGTTCAATCAAATGTCCCATCCAGGCATTATTCTCAAACGAGAATTTATGAGCCCGTATGGTATTACCGCTTATCGCCTATCAAAAGACGCAAAAATTGATAACATGACTATCAGTGAAATCATTCGAGGAAAACGCTCCATCACTACAAAAACGGCTTTGAAGTTAGCAAAGTATTTTGGGGTATCTGAGAGTTTTTTTATTAATCTTCAAAAAGAGTATGATCTGAGGTTAGTCAGGAAGCACATCGCCAAAGAATTAGAAAGTATAAGAACTTTAAAAAGTACTTAAAAAACAATGATTAAATCGAACAAGTGCGTAGAGACCGACCATGTGGGGAGTGCATTTAAAGGCTTGTGATCATTGTGAGTATGAGGAAGCTGCCTTCAATTCTTGTAGAAATCGACCTATCCGGTAGGAGCCTTATCAAAAGTCTTTCGTGGTCAGTTTATTGACAAACTGAAAAAAGCCTATGAGCAAGGGGAGTTGACCTTCCCTCACGATTTGCAGATGTGTCAAGAGAAACGGGGATTTGAATTGTGGATTGACCAGGTGGTTTCTCGTAAATGGGTTGTTTATGCCAAAAGACCGTTTGCTGGTCCTGAGAAGGTGTTAGCCTATTTGAGTCAATATACTCACCGAAGCGCCATTAGTAATCGTCGAATTTTATCAATTGAAGAAGGTCAGGTCGAATTCTCTTACAAGGATTATACAGACAAACAGCAGCTTCATAAAACCATGAAATTGTCAGGCCATGATTTTATTCAACGTTTCTTCTTTCACGTTTTGCCAGCCGGATTTGTTTCCTCCTTTTGCCAGATTGACCTGAGCTGGCTGTGTTTTTCAAGAGGGCTGGAGCGAAAGCAGCAGTCCATTTTCCGCATTGAAAATAAAAAAAGGAGGTACTTTACCCTTTTATAATTAGAGTATTGGAAGCAATGACATGCTCGCTCATAATACGGCTTACTTGAACAAGGTAATTAAGTCAGAAAATCTTGTCCCTGTTCGTACCTCACTGGACCAAGATTTTCAGCTTATTACTATGTTCATTGGGCCGTAGATCGCAAAAATAACAATAAGACTACTGATAAAGATCTATGGGAGACGCTTTTGCCTGGCTTTATTCAAGGTATGCAATTTATGGAAAATGAATCTAATAAAATTTTCTGTCTAGAAGAAGGAGATTATTCATATTTTGATCATTTTTGTTCACAGGTTGAGATACGGCCAGCACATTTACCAGAACCTCGTTTGGGTATGAGAGATCAACAGAATATAGATATCATTGATATCGGTCAGTAGCTTGTTTTAGCTTGGCTCACAAAATTTTCGAATTCGTGTTCATCAAGTCCAAGCACTGCGGCGATTTCTCCTATCTCGAAGTATTCTCTATCATCAAAATCATCGTCAGAAAGGATTATTTCTAGCAAGCATTTAAGTAAGCGTTCAGTGTGGTTAGTGCCAAGTAAAATAGGAGGCACTTTATCCAAAGGGGAACTTTTTGCGTCTTTTTTGGCAGATTCAATCAACATGTTGTCTTGATCTAAAAAATCACATACGTCACTCATAAAGGGAATTTCTTTTACGTGAACAATATCATCTGCGTAGATTACTTTAAGAAAAAAAACAGCAATCCAATATTTTTCATCTTTTGATAAACTGTTTTTTAAATCTTCAAAAAAAGTTACATAGTTCATAGCTGCCTAATTAAACGTAAAGTGTCTTTTATTATTTGTACTGAGAGATGAAACAACTCTGTTACATCGAAAGCTTTATTAGGAAGGTCTTTTTTTGCAATATCTGAGTAACGGTATTTCCATCCATGCCAAGCACATGGATATCCATCAAAAACAAATCAAGGGTATTTCCATTTTTTCTTAATCCAGCGCCTTTTGTATTCCTTCTTCTCCATGATTAGCCAGATGTGCTGTCATTCCAAATTCATCAAATGTAGTAGCAATAATCAATGAGAAATGATTGTAAGTTCTTCAGCGTAAGACTGAGACGATAGCATCGGTATACATGTGTGTAAAGACAAATTAGGATGACAGGGATTCAATTAGAAATTGAGGTATAGGCATAGAGGCGTGGGGAGAAGAAGGTTCGATTTACAGGCATGTGGAGAGAGACGAGTAGACTGAGGCAAGACATTCGCCTCAGTCCACTTCAAGCATTATTGCTGTTTGTGCGTATTATTTACAGCAGCTTCCAGATAATCTCCAAGTGTACACTGATTACTGCCGCTTACACTGGGTTTACTTAGATTACAGCTTCCCGTGGATGTTTTTTTCACCTCATTCACAATGTTATTTATCATCGTGGTATAGCAATCGAAACTTTCCTTATTTCTTGGAACAACAAAGGCCGCTTTGCCGAGGATTGAAAAGACGTGTAACGTTCCTTTTGCTGTACTTTTATTGAGACCATAGACTTTACTTCCTGGCAAATCTGGGTTGACAGAGAGGTCATCATAACGCGCATAGAGTAAGGGAATTTCGTCCTTTTCTTTGGTGCAAGTGATGGTCTTGGCAGGCATCCAGAATAACTTGCTCGTAAGCGGCTTCGCATCACACTTATTAATGCCTTTAGCAGAATCATTCTGTTGAAAATAATGGTTACAGTCGAAAATCTGTGTGGATGGCCCTGTGTACTGGAGTCCTAACAATCCCGCCGTTCGATTCCCTGGGCTGCTTTCAACCATAGTACACTTTTTCTTAGTACAGTTGTCCAAACCAAATAAAGCGGCTGCATCCGTTCCAGTAGGAAATTTTGCGTCCATAAATTCAGCTTGATCTACAGGAAAATCATCGAAAGCGACAATATTGAAACCGTCGGGAATGGTCCCACCATTGGTATCTTGTAAATAGCGCAGCATCTGAGCAACGGCGGTATTGTCCACAAATCCACCATCTGCCAATCGAACCACCTTATTGGAAGCCAAAGTTTGGGTGAGAGTATCAGCACTTTCATGCTGTGACTCAATGAATTGATTGTGGACATCTGCCACAAAATTCATAGTTGAGCCTAAAGTGGGATTGTAAAATTGATACGCAGGGGCAAAACCATTGAGTGCTGTCGTGATTTCGGTCTGTGCATTAATATTCTCAAGTTCTAGAGCTGCGAACAAAGCGGATAAGACCAAGCCTTGCTTTTTCATAATCTCAATGTCTATAAAACCACCACCAGCAGCAGAAGAAATACCTGCCGCATGCATGGCATTTAAATTCAGCACACTTGTATGAACATCTTGGTTTTTAATTGATGCGGGAATCTTGGAATTTGAGGGAGCCTCGTTGAGCCAAATGTCATAATCTAAATTCATGTCTCCCGCTGGGAACAAATCTATCGCAACAGTTCCTTTTGCTGCCAACATCATTGGAACACCACCGGAAGGAATTGATTGCTCAGACGATGGAGTGCCTTGAACCGTCTGCACGTCTGCGTACAAGTTGATTGTCGTCTCCCCAACATATGGCAGACGCACTTGTTTTGGTTTTTTTGACGTGTAAGTGAGTGACGGACTATCGGTCAGGAAAGTTCCTGCCAACAACCAGTCTTTGTTTTTCATCCAGTCTTGTCTGTCACTGGACAAAGTTTTCAGCTTAACTTCATCAAAATAAATCCAATTGTTTTTTCCACGATCTAAAGTTCCTTTGCCAAAGACGGCACTTTCGACGACTTTTTGCCATTGCCCTCCACCGGAAAGCAGAAAATCAAGGAATCCTTCTTCTTTTGGAAATAGAGGTTTCAAAATCCCTCGGATGGCTCGGCAGAGGGCCTGGTCATGCTGCCATTCATCACATGGACCCGCAGGACTTAAAATATTACTGTCCAAATATTTCCATACCTTTCCCATGTAACCACTTTCTGACGTAAAATTCGTGGGAGCGCTTGGATCTTCTAATTCTTTTCTGAATGAATCGGAGTAACTGCCCAATGTCATGAACCAACTACCACCGGAATTCGATCCAATCGCTCGAATATTGCTGGTTGCCAATTCCAAGTTATAGTTGTTATTACGAGCCATCAATCCCATCATCCAACCCGCAGCCCCGGAAAGCGCATGGTAACCCCCACCGGAAAATGCCACCACCGTTTTTTGGGGGGCATTGGACATTTCTGCATGGCCATCAGCCAACGCTGTAGAAGGTGCCACAACTAAGCTTATACCGATAATAGCCGTTACCAATCCAGTCACTTTACTGGCAACTGATTTCAAGGCAAGATGCTTCAATCTTTTCATATCAATCTCCTGAAAACATTTCCAAGTTGAATCAAAATTTTTGATTATAATAGATTTAGAGGGAATCTTTTCAAGCTGAAATTTTTATGAGAATATGTGGGCCTTGCCAATTCATTTGATCTTCAGTCTCTTTCTCTTCCACTTAAAATTTTTCTATTGAGAATTTGACTCTAGTGTTTTTTTAGATAGCATCATAAGAAATTCTTCTACATACTAAATCTTATCTTAACTATTCATGCCAAAATGCTGGAAACAAGATCACCAGTGCAGAAAACATTTCTAACCTCCCCACCAGCATGTTCCAAGATAAAAACCACTTGCCCGTATCAGAAATAAACGCAAAATTTTCTGATGGTCCAATATCTCCAAAACCAGGACCAATATTCATTAAAGATGCAATCACTGAGCTGACACCCGTAATATAATCCATATCATCTACGAGCACCATGAATGCTCCTCCTCCCAAAACCATGAATATATTAACAATAAAATAACAAATAGAAAGGTCTATGATAGAGGAATCGACAGCACGCTGATTCAACCGAACCGAAACAACTGCCAATGGCTGGAAAAACATCTTTTTTGTAGAAGCATATATGTATTTACAGATCACCACATAATGTACAACTTTGATACCGCTGGTCGTAGAACCGGCACAAGCACCAACAAAGCATACCATGTAAAGAAACATTTGTGCCGCTTGTGGCCATTTTTCATAATCTGCCGTTGTAAAGCCTGTTGTTGTTAACAGAGAAATCACTTGAAAAGTGGCATATCGGAGAGAATCCAGAAAATCATCATAGTTGTTGTTATTCCACAAAATCCAGGCAACCATGCAGCAAAAAAATACACTCAATACTACATACCAGAGAAATTCCGTGTTGATCTTTAAGGTATGCCAATCCCCTATGATCATCTGGTAAAAAAGTACAAAGGTCACTCCGCCTAAAAACATAAATACAATAATCACCCAATCAAAATAAGCACTGTTATAGTGCCCAATACTGGCATTTTTGGGGGAATACCCAGAAGTAGAAACCGTACCAAATGCCGTGCACAAGGAATCAAAAAGATCCATTCCCCCAGCATATAAAAAGACAACCTGAAGCAGATTAAGTACGAGATAGATTCCCCAAAGCCAGATCATGGCATCTTTGTTGCGCGGGATGAATTTTTCTTTCGTAATGGTTTGTCCAGGACTTGATTCTGCACGAAATATGCGCAATCCCCCCATCCCATGAGGTAGGAAAATAATAGTTAATGTCAAAAAACCCATTCCACCAAGAAGATGGGTCTCGCTTCGCCAAAACAGCAAACCATGAGGAACAGCTTCTATATCAGTAAGGATAGTCGCACCAGTTGTCGTGTACCCCGACATCATTTCAAAAAAAGCATTGGTAAAAGAAGGAATTGAGCCGTGAATCATAAAAGGCAGAGCAGAAACTGCCGATACGAGAATCCATCCAACACTGGCAATAATATAAGAATCTTTCAGACTCAATTCTGTATTTCTTCGACTCAACCACCAGAAGTGGCCTCCAATAATAAGGGTAATCAGCATAGAAAGAAAAATAGCTACTGTGTCATTTTCTTGATAAATGATAGAAGTCAACAAGGGCAAACTCATCGAAGTTCCCGTCACAAGTAATAACGTTCCCAATACATGGATAATAGCAATAATGTTCATAAACCCTCTAAAAAACTAATTGAAACTCTCTTCCACCTGATCCATTTCAAGAAGGAGTGGTTTATTGAAGGTCGAGAAAGCTAAAATAATGCTCATGGAAATATACCTTTTTCTCAATGTTAAAACTTTTCAAAGCATTCTTATTTTCTACCTTCTCTAAAGCAAATCGTAATGCCCTCTCAAAATGAATCGCTTGTGCTAATTGATTGATGGTGATTTCTGTCACTATCTTGATAAGAGGAATATCTTCTTGAGCGATTTCTTTGATTTCTTTTCCAATGCGGTCCATCTTGCTCAAAGTAATTCCTGTCGAAATGACGAGCAAGGAAAGTAACATTCCTAACAAAAAGCACTAGTGCTCAAAATAGTGGAAAAAAGTATGATTTGATTAAAAGAATCTAGCGACTTAAACAGCCAGAGGGGGCGCTCGGGAAAACAGGGAAGAAAGAAGAATGAAATTTTTCAAATTCCCATGATAACGAAAACTTTTTTGAGAAAGTTCTGTTAGAACTAAGAGAGGAAATCGAGATCGAGTCTTTAAATTTTTGGGATCATTATTGTCATCACTATAAGTCG
>JANQHV010000268.1 GCA_028282505.1 SAR324 cluster bacterium
AATGACAAAATACTCTGGAATATCACTTTTTTAAACGCAACTTGGTATAAGAACCTGTTTGAAAAACCTGATTCTGCTGCAAAACCGCCTCATTGGCGTCTATTTTGAGAAAATTTTCGTTAAATAGGCTGACTATTCACCTTAAATTTTCTCAAAAATCCACTCAACGAGATCGATTTTTCGCCACGAACCAGCTTTTCCAAACAGGTTCTAAGAATCAAAAGTAGCGTATAAAAACTGGTTAATATCAGCCGATTCGAGCATCGGTTTTCCGTCGATGACCAGGCAAGGTACCTGTCTGCTGCCATTCATCTGAATCAGTTCCTGAGCATATTCCTGGTTGGTTTGAATATTTTTCATGACAATCTGGTCTCGGATTTCCAGTTCATCAATGACATACATGACCCTCTGGCAAAAGGGACAGGCATCAAAAAAATAGAGTTCCAATTGCATATCTGACTTTCCATGAAAGGTGAAAAATGAATAATGAGTGTATTAGTGGTGTGTTGACTGTGCTTTATGGACCCGAACCACTTCGGCAAGCTGTTGTACCAACGGTGTTATATTCTGTTTTGTGACTGCTGAGATGGAAAAGACCTTCTCTCCTTTTTTTTCCAATGTTTGCTGGATTTCATGTATCTCCTCATGATCGGAGACAGCATCCAGTTTGTTCAGAACAATCAGGCGAGGCTTTTGAGTCAGTAAAGGAGAATACAATTCTAATTCCTGGAGTAGAATGTGGTATTCGTCGATAACAGGATGTTCTGCGAAACCGGATGCATCGAGCAGAATCACTAAAATAGCAGTGCGCTCAATATGTTTTAAAAAACGATCTCCTAAACCAGTTCCTGCATGAGCCCCCTCAATGATACCAGGAATATCCGCAACCACAAACGTTTCAAAGTGATCGGTTCGCACAACTCCCAAATTAGGTACCAATGTGGTGAAAGGATAATCGGCAATTTTGGGACGAGCATGAGAAATGGCACTGATAAAAGTCGATTTTCCCGCATTAGGAAACCCAACCAGCCCCACATCTGCCATCAGCTTAAGCTCCAGACGTACCCACATTTCTTGCCCGGCTTCTCCTGGCTGATGAAATTCGGGAGCACGATTGGTAGAAGATTTGAACCGTGTGTTGCCCAATCCGCCTCTTCCACCTTTTAAAAAAAGATAGTTTTTTTCTTCAAAAATTTCCAGTAGCTCGTCCCCATTTTCTTCATCTTTCACGATGGTACCCAAAGGCACAGAAATAGTCAGGTCTTTGCCCTGTTTTCCATGTTGATTTTTTCCTTTGCCTGGCTGGCCATTTTTGGCATGTTGGTGTTGTTTGAAGGATAAATCCAATAGCGTGCTTTTTTGAGCATTTCCTCTGAAAATAATATCACCACCTTTGCCTCCATCGCCACCATCTGGTCCGCCACGAGGCACATATTTTTCACGGCAAAAGGATGTACAACCTGCTCCACCATTGCCAGAGCGAACCTGAATTTTGACCGAATCAATAAATTTCATATTAAAGAAGTTAGATGAGGTGTGTTGAGTTTACACGCGAAAGAAATCAATAAAGGACGAAGGCAAGTTGATTTCCAGACGTTTGTTCAACTGTTCCACAAAAGGGAGCATCGCCTCTTTGAGGCAATTGAAATACAATGTCCGGTTGCCTGTATCCTGGGATCGAAGTTCACGGTACACCTTATTGCTCTGTCGCATCACAATTTTAGCATAAACGGGCACAACATTTTGGTTGTCTGTGATGGCCTGTACAACATTTTCATCTGAAAAACCACAGAGCAGGTACGTGAATGAGTTTTCAAAACGAAACACATGGAAAGGAGCATCGACCTGAAATTTATTGCGTATGGCTGTGATCAACTGGTGAAAATGATCCCGATTTTCTTCTGTTTTCCAAAAATCCAGTCGATTGGACTGAATCTCTTGATGAGGAGATGAATTGAAACGACGAAAAAATTGGTAATCTGTATAACGCAACACTTGGGGTTTCTCTGAAATTATGGATTTTTGCTGTAACAAAGCTTTCATGGTGCTGGATAAATCGGATTCCACCAAAGGTGCTGAATCTTGCTTGCCCTGTACCGTCTCTCTGGATTCTTTCCATTGGTCCAGGTAATTTTGTTTAAATTGCAAGTACGTTGTAAAATTATTGCTCCTGGTTATTGTCACCAGCTTGTGCCTCAACAATTTCAAACTTCTCTCCCATTCCAGGTAGTTGTTCAATTGTTCTTCCAGGTCTTGCAACTGATAACTGCCAAATGCCTGACGCAGTTCCCGCAAATTCAGCAAAGTCCTTTGAATTCTAAGGCGCGTCCGTGTCTCAAATAAGTCAGCATTACATTCCTGGCTAACACCAGAACGAAACACTTCAAAGTTCAACTCGGTATCATTTGGCCCTTTTAAATTGAGTAAAGAATCAAAATCCACCTCAATGTTTTCCCGACTGTAAGCCTGATCAATCACCTGAGCTTGCACCATCTCCACGATGGGAAGAAAGGATTTATCATGTTCCACTTCTTTTTTGATGGCTCCCAAACGTTCCAAAACCTCTTTGGCTTCTAAACGAAATTCTGCGTCAACATCCAATTCTAATCCGGCGTCCTGCGAGAAATTGGAAGGAATGGTGGTTCTTAATGCATCATGCATAACCGTTTTAATCTAATCTGTGAATAATACAATCAAAAGTCACTAAACCAGGAGACTGGATTCACACTTAAAATGTTCAACTCTTCTTTTTGCTGGTTCCCTCAAAAAAAAAAAACCGGCTCCCTTCCTTACCAAGGAGGGGGTCGGGGAGGTTGGTCTTTTATTGCTTCATGGCTAGTTTTCACTATGTAGTGATGAAAATACAATTGCTTCATGCAGGGAGAATACCAATTCAGGGATCAATACGCATGCGGGTTAATAAATCCTTTAAAAATGCTGATGAAAATAATTTTGATATCAAACCAGAGGGACCAATGTTCAATATAATACAGGTCACATTCAATTCTTTTCTCCAGGGAGGTATTTCCCCGCCAACCATTGATTTGTGCCCAACCGGTCAATCCTGCCTTAACCTTATGGCGCAGCATATAATGAGGGATTTTATTCTTAAAATCCCGAATAAATACAGGTCTTTCTGGACGTGGACCTACCATGCTCATTTCTCCTCTCAGGATATTGAACAACTGAGGCAATTCATCCAGGCTCGTTTTACGTAAAAAGGTACCTAACAGAGTACGTCGATCATCATTCGGTTTGGCCCAGACTGCCCCTGTCTTCTGTTCGGCATCCACGTGCATGGAACGAAACTTAAGGGTTTGAAAAGTAATCCCATCCAAACCCATGCGCTCTTGCTTAAACAGGATCGGGCCAGGAGAGGTCAGTTTAATGAGAGCACTGATGATCAACATTATTGGAGAAAACAAGATGATCCCAAACAATGCCCCCCAGAAATCCATCATGCGTTTTAACACCGCATTCCATCCATCCAATGGACTTTGGATGATAGTGACAATAGGGATGTCATCGAAGTTTTCCACATCAGTATGCATCTGTTTGAATGGACCAAGATCCGGAATAATTTTTACATCCACCATTTGATCGAACAGTATTTCATAAAGGTGAGATAAATCAGTTTTTTCCTCATTGGAAAGAGAAATAAAGACCTGATTGATTTTGTGTTCAACCACAATAGAATCAATGTCATTTACACTGCCCAGATAGGGTAAATTTTTTGACGAGTTGGAGGAAACGTGCTCGGGCAATCCAATGATTCCCTTTAAAATCATACCCGTATGCTTATAGCGCCTCAGGGTTGCTACAAAATTATCGACCATCTGGGAGGTGCCAATAATGGCAATATTGCGTGTGTGCAGTCCGCGTTTATGCAGAGAGCGGAGGACTATCTGGACTAATCCACGCAGGAAGATGAGCAGAGTCAGAAAAATACCCATGAAATAAATCATATGGATACGGGAATAAGAGAATTTTCGATAGAAAAAGGCAATGGCTAATAAGATAATAAAAAGCCAGAGACACGCCTTGACCAGATGAGTGGAACCGTGAGAAAGTTTGGAAACTCGGTGGGAATGGTAAACGCCTGTGAAGGCGAAGACAATTCCAGTCAAGACCAGTAAAACAGCCACCGCTTTTAAATATTGGGAATGGGGTGGAATGACCTCGGCAAAGGGAAGGTTGAGCCAGAAGAACCTTAAATAATATGCCGATTCCCAGGCAACATAGGCCAAAAGTAAATCCAGAAAAAAAATAATGGTGATAAGAATTTGATTGTGACGCTTTAACACGTTACTCCTCTGTCACATCAAAACAAAATGTAGAAGAATGTGAGATTTGAGTACTATAATACCGTGACTAAAGTTTGTCCTGGTATGTACTTTGCTGAAGTGTAAAAATGCCTCAAATTTGTCATGCTGAGCGTA
>JANQHV010000275.1 GCA_028282505.1 SAR324 cluster bacterium
TAGTAACCATCGCTACTCCACCAATCCAAAGGACAACGCCTAAAACATGAAGAACTCGTGCGAATATGAAACTTTCCATAAATATTTTTGGGAAATATATTTAAATTAGAAGAATTAACGTGATGTGCGACTTTTTTTGTCATTCTGGTGGTCCGACATGTCGGCTTGGCTGGAACGCCAGCCCGGTTGTAATCCAGAAGCTTACATACGTTTTCTGGATACCGGACAAACGGTCGGCGTTCCAATCCGGTATGACATGCTTTGCTATAATAATATCAACTATTGACAAGAAAAGGATGCACACGATGTAAGAATTAAGATCACACAAACCGAAAATTTTGTATTTGAAAATGTACTGAAGTTGATAGGTATGATGCTCAGAACCTGTTGTGTTCAGTTCAAGTATTGTTGCAACGTAGCAGTGGATCTGTCCATTTCCAAAAAACGGCTGATGATGGAAGCCAAGAATGGTCGATTGATCTTCATAGTGGCTCCACATTTGGGGAAATGTTCGCATCCAAAATACGTATGAGAACCGCTGTCTTTCAAAACCAATTTACCTTCACACTCAGGACATGGCACATGGACATGAGTTAATTTGTGCTCCACTTCTTTTTGGAGGGGAGGCGATTCTGTCTGAAAGAATTGATAAGCTTGATTGTTCATAGTGTTTTTTGGTTTTTATTTATGATTGAGGAATATATTTAGTATATGCGAAAAATTTATTTTGTTAATGCTTAAAAGTCAATAGAAAAATAGGTAATGAGGTTGAATAATGGTGGTCACATTCCACAATGCCTGGATGGAGCAGAAATCTTTGAATGTTTGGGAAGAGGATTCTGCTTTGAAGATAGGGGCTGTCTGCTCTTAAATTTTCCTTTACACTCACATGTCCAGATGTTATCGTCACTTTTTTTGGGTGATTTCCAAGAATAAATTTATGATAGGTAAATTCTTTGCCGGAAATCTCCTCAGATTAACATCGATTTCCTGAATGGGAATATCCTGCTTTTATGAATGATGTCAGGTCATGGAGCATGTTGTTTTCAGGATAATCAACAGAATAATAAGGAGGCATATGAAAAAACTATTTTCTACATTGTGGATATTATTGATAACTTGTTCTTTGGGCGTATCTATTACCTTTGCTCAAAAGGTTGTTCTTCCTGGTTCGACTACTGTTCAAAAACGTGTATTGGAACCTGGTGCAGCAGCCTTGACCAAAGCAACGGGAATTAAATTAACGGTCAATGGAACAGGTACCGGAAAAGGTATGCTGATGTTGATGACAGGCAAAGTAAAACATAATGCCAGTTTAGCTTCTAGTCCAATGGCAAGTGCGATTAAGTCTGGAGAAAAAGTAAATGGAAAACCTTTTGCAGATGCCGGCCAACTCCAGGAACATGTGCTCACTGAAGATGTGATCGTTCCTATTGTTCATAAAAGCAATACCGTTAGCAAATTAACGTGGCAGCAACTGTCCGATCTCAATACAGGGAAAGTGCAGAATTGGAAAGAGGTAGGTGGACCGGACCTACCAGTCATTGTGGTGACCAGCCATAAAGGTTCAGCAACCAGAGCGGTGTTTCAAAAAATGGTCATGAAAAGTGCAGAATATATCGAAAAAGCCAGAACTGTCCGTTCAACCCGTCAGGAGGTAGACTTGGTGGCTAAATTCAAAGGAGGGATTGGTGCCGTTTCGGAAGGTTTTATCAAGCTCAATCCAGGCAAAGTGAAGAAAATTGAAACGGATCGTATATCTCGGCCCTTGAGTATCATTACCAAAGGCGACCCAGATCCGACTATCCAAAAGATTATTGATTTTTATCGTTCAGACGAAGCCAAAAAATTATATCAATAAATTCCAAAAGGACGAGATGTCTATTCAATCACTGCGAACCAAGCTTCTCATTATCCCGTGCATAGCAATCTTTATTATTTTTGCTATCAACTTTCTTGTTTCAAGTTCTATTGTTAAAGAAATCTTCACATCCGAATTTGTGAACAGGATTGCTGTAGAACTCAATTTGCAAAAGGTGTTATTTGAAAATCAGGAAAAACAGCTAAAAGAATTTTTGAACCTTTTATTGTTTGATAGAGACTTGAATGATGGATATTTTGCATTAACTGCGGAAGATGAAGAGCCATTACAAGCTTTGTTCACGAAATTAAATGAAAGCAAAGGAATAGACATCTTAACCTTGGTGGGCTCAGATAACGAACAGATCATCTTCAGTTCTTTGGAAGGATTGAAGGGAACTCCTTTTCCCAATATGGAAGTCATTCAGCCAATATTATCAGCAGGGAATATTGAGAAACCTTCAGAATTTATTTTCTCCACCTTTGCAGAAATTGATGGATATCCATACTTCATGGCAACAGGGCCTCTCATGGATGTAGAAACAATTGTCGGTGCAATCATTATCTATCAAAAAGTTGGTGATACTCTGCTCAATGAGTGGAAATCCCTGCAAGGGCAAACCGTTGATTTGATTTTAGCAAAACAAGGAAAGGGCCTCTCAAGTACAAATGCCAAGTTTCTCCGTGAGGACATCCAACTGCCTTTATCCGATAAAAATATTATTGTGGAACTAGATCATTCCCAATATTCACTCCATGCCATTCCTGTTATTTCAGAATTTTATTCACTGATTGTTGTTGTGAATCGTGATCAAGTGGGAAAAAAGCAATCTCATAATCAAATAATCATTCTTGGCTTATCTGCTGTGGCATTGATTCTCTTGATCATAATATTAGGCATTTCTTCCGGAAGATTGTTGCAACAGTTGAGAAAGTTGGAAAAAATTGTGAAAGATATGGAAGCAGGCAATTTGAAGTTATCTTCGCTTCAATTTTCCAAAGATGAGGTGGGTGTATTAGCCACGTCTGTGCAAGCCACACTAAAACGATTGGTAAGTGTCATCGGAGAGACAAGAGAGGTGGCCAGCTATGTGACTTTAGGTGGTCAGGAATTGAGTTCGGCTTCTCAAGGAATGTCTCAAGGTGCTACAGAACAAGCGGCTTCTGTTGAAAAAATTTCATCCTCTATGGAACAAATGACTTCCAACATCCAACAGAATGCAGAAAATTCTCAACAAACAGAAAAAATTGCATCAAAATCGGCTAATGATGCCAGAGAAAGTGGTCAAGCCGTCTCAGAAGCTGTGACAGCCATGAAAGAGATTGCTGGTAAAATCTCGATTATTGAAGAAATTGCTCGTCAAACTAATTTATTGGCTTTGAATGCGGCAATCGAAGCAGCAAGAGCAGGAGAACATGGAAAAGGGTTTGCCGTAGTCGCTTCCGAGGTTCGTAAACTTGCAGAACGTAGTCAAGTGGCAGCCAAAGAAATTACGGACTTATCTGCTTCCAGTGTTGAAGTTGCTGAAAGAGCGGGTGAATTGTTAGGTAGGCTAGTTCCTGATATTCAAAAGACTGCTGAATTGGTGCAAGAAATCAGTGCTTCCAGCAGTGAACAGTATACTGGAGCCGAACAAGTCAATGAGTCGATTCAACGCCTGGATCAGATTGTTCAACAAAATGCGGAAACATCAAAGGGAATTGCTTCGACTTCCCAAGAATTGCATACTCAAGCTCAACAACTCCAAAATACTATTTCATTTTTTAAGACAGAAGATAAAGGAACCCCTCATTCCACCGATGAACAAATGGATCCTCAAGAGATTGTTACTAGCCCACAATCACGATCACTCCCTCAATTAACAGGATAAATCCTTTAGTACTGCTGATCAGAAATAAGTACTCAAATTCTTGCTGTCACAGTCTTACTCTTAATCCTAATCTTACTCTTAATCTTTGGAAATTGGTGGATTAAGAGTAGATGTGTACTTAGAGTTTGCCAGTATTCTCTTCATCAAAGGATGTTCCTTCTCCGGGAGAGGACTGAGACGAGGTGTGTTGCATTGACTGCTGGGGCAACGCTGCCTCTTGAACCACCACAGCCAGACCATTACTCATACCGTAAGATTGATCATCAGACAGGATACTGGAACTCATACCGTAGGATTGTTGTTTTAATTTGAATTGAGACACAACATGTTTCAAACCATTGGATTGTCCGGAAAGCTGTGTACTGGTAGAAGCGGTTTCCTGTGCGACTTGTGTGTTTTGTTGAGTGACTTGATTGAGTTGGCCAAGCCCCTGGTTGATCTGAGAAACTCCTTTGGCTTGTTCGTTACTGGCAACTGCAATTTCATTCACCAAGTCTGTCACTTTGATAGCACTTTCTACAATTTCTCTGAGTGAAACGGCTGTTTGATTAGCAATCTTGGCCCCATCTTCAACTTTTTTGATGGAATCTGTGATCATCTTGGTTGTTTCTTTCGCTGCTTCTGCACTGTTTTGTGCAAGACTGCGAACCTCTTCTGCCACCACAGCAAACCCCTTACCATGCACACCAGCACGAGCTGCTTCGACAGCAGCATTAATGGCCAAAACATTGGTTTGGAAGGCAATTTCGTCAATGGTTTTCATGATGTTTGAAATATTTTTGGAAGATTCACTAATCATCTCAATGGATGCGAGCATACGTTGCATTTGTTCATTACCATCGTTGGCTTTGTGGTGGGCCGCTGCTGACAATTGGTTGGCTTGTCCTGCGTTGTCTGCAGTGGTTTCTGCCTGAGCACTCAATTGTTCAACGGAGGCAGAAATTTCCTCCAGTGCTGCTGCCTGTTCGGTAGCACCTTGAGAGATAATTTGACTGGATTGAGAGACTTGCTGTGATCCTGCTAACATCTGTTCTGCTGCTGAGGTGACTTGATAAAGGATATCGTTTAAATTGCTGACCATTGTTTGTTGTGCCATTCCTAATGCATCTTCTTGAGAGGAGATATTGACTCTAATGCTAAGATCTCCTTTAGCAATGGTTTCTGAAAGTTCCACTTTAGTGCGTAGTGAATCAATCATATCGTTGAGGGCATTGATGAGAATACCCGTTTCATCTCGTTGATTTAAGTTAATTTTTTCACTCAAATCGCCTTTACTGACCCTTTGAGCAAATTGGACCCCTTGATGAATGGGGATTGTAATTGATCGAGTGATCACAACTGCGAGAAGCAACCCAATAACTATGGCAATCACACTCACTGCAATGATGATATTCTGGGTGGAGGTGGTCATGTTGAACAACTCCTGCTCTTCTTCGAGGACAATGTTTTTTGACATCTGAACCATCTGTCTCAACAGTTGCTGAACTTCTTGCAAGAACGACTGGGTTTCTTCAAAATAGATCGTTTGAGCCATTTTCACACTTTGGATATTTTCTTCTGCTCTTTTTTGCATTTTTCCAAGATAATCCCTTACTATTTTTAGCAAAGGTTGGGTCTCATTGATGTAAATTTGGTGAGCTGTCTCAAAATCGTTGATAGCCAGGGCATCTTGAATTTTATATCCTGACTCATGGAGTTGCTGATGAGGAGCTTTAACGCTGTTCAGCAAATTGGCTAAAAGAGGATCGGATGTGGACATTTTTTCACCCATTTCTCCATAAACAAAAGTCCCAAAGGCACATTTGGTATGATCCAACTGCACATTGATTGTATTTTGCCGGGTCAGGATGGCTTTTAGAATAGCTTCACTCCATGCTAAATGGTCCGCTTCCCTTTTGGCAAGAAACGCTGGTAGTCCGACATCAGCAGGTTGTAAGGTGTTTTTTATTCGAATGGCTGATTCATGGAGTTTCTTGTGGGGTTCCTCAATGGCTGCCAGAGGTTCACGTAGAATCGGCATCAAGCTTTCAGCAAATTGCCTGCCTTCTCCATAGTACCAATTCCCAAAACCACATTTGGTATGGTCTGTTTGTATTTTTAGTTCGGTTACCTCATTGTCATTGATAAAGCGGCTGACAGCAGCCGCCCATTTCAAATGATCAATTTCTCGTTGATATAGCTCTGCGCCAATGGCATTGTGAGCTTCCATGTTGTGGATACCACCATTCATCTGATTTACCCGAGAAAAGGATGTTATACTGACGACAGCTAACAAAATGATAACACTGCCGATACCAGTCATAATTTTTGCACCCAACTTCATATCCTTCCAGCTCATAATTTCTCCTGATCTTTGTCAAAAGGTAGTAGCTCTTTTAATCAATGTATTTGTCTTTTTTATTACCGATTTGATGAAGCTAACGATCTAAAATATTTTTTGATAATTTATTTATGTTTTATCGATAATTACAGGCTTTGTGCAAGAAAAAAATGTCAGTAACCTAAAAAAGACAAGTTTAACAGAAAACTGGATATCCGATATGAGAGAGATGGAACATTCGCTTTGCTCGGAATGACACAAAAATTGAAAAATTAATTGATTTGTCGCAACGTTTGATTCTATACTATTGATAGTTACCATCTATTGAGATGAAGCAAAAAATTGATTGAGGAGTGCTGAATGAATTTGAGAGATTTGGAATATTTAGTGGCCATTGATGAGTTCAAACATTTTCGAAAGGCCGCAGAAAAGTGCTTTGTCAGTCAGCCTACATTAAGTGGGCAACTGAAAAAACTGGAAGAGTATCTGGGAGTCCAACTGGTTGAGAGAAGCAACCGAAAAGTTCTGTTAACTCCGATTGGAGAAATCATTGTGAAGAAAGCACGGACCATTTTGGCTGAAGTGGATGAGATCGAAAATGTGGTCCAATCCCTTACCGATCCGATGGGTGGCAGCATTCAGATAGGATTGATCCCGACAGTAGCACCGTATCTACTCCCATTCATCATAGGGCCGGTCAATCAGGCTTATCCTCAACTGGATGTTGTCTTATTTGAAGTACAAACTGAGGTCATGTTGACAAAAATTTATGAGGGAAGGTTGGATGCTGGTATTTTAGCTACCCCTATTGAGACAAAAGGGTTGCATGAAATCATTTTATACAACGAACCTTTTTATGTAGCAGTTTATCCTGAACACCCTCTGGCCTTAGAAAATGAATTAACCCCTGAAGCTTTGCAAAATGAAACGTTGCTTCTCTTAGAAGAAGGCCACTGCCTTCGTGGTCAGGCATTGGACATATGTGCCAGTGTTCATACACAGGAAAAAAATAATTTTCGAGGAACCAGTTTAGAAACTATCCGGCATATGGTAGCGGTAGGCAGCGGAATCACTTTGATACCACAACTTGCAATCAATAACAGTCAATCTGGTCAACAGGCTTTGATTCGCTACATTCCTTTTAAGAATCCAATACCATCCAGAAGAATTAGTTTGGTATTTCGCCAGACATCTTACAGAGAAACGTCTTTTCAAAATCTTGCGGCTCTGATTCAAAAAATAATCGCACAGAAAATTCCTGAATTCCAATCCACAAAAATCATACCTATACATCGATAAATAGGAGTACCCTGTGGAAAAGCAAGAATCGTTATCAATCGCTGGTTGAAATGGTTGAAGGTAATGGAGAGCAGAACAAACATAGTTCCGCTCTCCAACTGACTATCTAGTCAAGAAATTTATCCACAAGAAAACGGTTGATGTCTTGAGATTCACGCATCGGCTTTCCATCAATGACCAGGGTGGGTACCTTTGCATCCCCACAGAGATCAATCAAGGCTTTCTCGTGGTTGGAATCCTCCCGGATATTTTTCATCACAACCTTATCTCCAATTTTGAGATTTTTGATTGTACTCAAAACGGCCTGAGAAAATCCACATTCATTATAAAAATAGAGTTCTAGTTGCATCTTATCCTGCATTTACTTTCTGGCATTCTGCCAGGAGATCATCAGCTTTACGCAATCCAGGGATTCCCGCAGATTGGGCATACTGAACAACACCTTGCTTATCAATAATGACAGTGGCTCGGTCTGTAATTCCTTTGTCTTCCAGGTACAAACCATATTTGTTAGCCATGGCGCCTTTCGGATGAAAATCAGCAAGAATGGGGTATGAAATTCCACCGATATCATCAGCCCATTTCATATGGGAATATTTACTGTCAACACTAATACTCAGAACCTGAGTATCTGCCGCTTTGAATTGGTCAATTTTTGACTCAATGTCGGGCATTTCCTGGCTTCAATTAGGGGTCCAATCCAATGGATAAAACACCAGCATTACATTTTTCTGACCTTTGAACTGACTCAGGGTATACGACTTCCCTTCAAATTGGCTATCCAGTTTAAAGTCAGGTGCTTGCGCTCCTACTGCGATCATAATCAATCTCCTGATCTTTGGTTATTAATTAAAATAATGGGTTACAAATAAAAAAGACCAACTGGTTTAGCGATCCAGGGATATTATAAAAAAATAAATTAATTTGTCTAATCGTTTGTTTCTATGATCTTGATAGTTTTTAGCTATTAACAACTTTAAGATGTCTGAAATCAATTTTATTTGCATGCTAAAATCTTGAACATCATATTTATACGAAGTTGCTTTTAAAAATGTGAGCTGCAGAGAATGTTCAAAATCAAGGGATCCCTTCGGTGGACCGACGTAACAGGAAGGTCTTCAGATATTGCTGAATTGACATTGCCTGTACATGTCCCTCAGTTTGATCTTATTAACTCAAATGCAACTAGAAGATAACAAAATCGAACTTCATGCAACACGATTTGCCATTTTCTATCATTTCCTAACATCAAAAGAACTTTATTCCTCCATTTTCTATCATTTCCTAACATCTCCACTTTTCTCCAATTCATAATTGTTTCAAAAACAGGTTAAGCTTCTGTAATTATTGATTTTTATTTATGGCAAGCTTCTTGAAGTAAGTAAATTTTAATGTTTTTCAAGGAAGATTCTTATATATTAGAGAGGCATATGGCTGAACAAAGAACAGATCTGCTGGGAGGAGATTCATACAAAAAATTTCTACAACGAGGAGAAGAGGAAGACGTTTTTCATACCATCAAGTTTTTGGAAGATGTGCCTATGATCATGCATGTAGAAATTGGGCGATCAGAGATGACCATTCGTGATATTTTGAATTTGAAAATTGGTGCTGTGGTTCCGTTTACTAAAATTGTGGGAGAGCCCATGGATATCTTAATTGCGGACCGTTTGATGGCACGTGGGGAAGTGGTGGTTGTCAATGAACGTTATGGGATTCGTATCAGTGAAGTGACTCGCCCTGATGAAAAGATTGGAGACCGTCGGGAGTAGTCTGAAGGATAGATTTACTTTGAAATCTAAATTTAACTTTAGAAGCTGTGTTAAAATATTTGTCCTACTGCAAATCCGTCAAAATGGCTTATTTTTTTGGAAATTTCTGTTAAATAGACTGACTATTCGCTTTAGATTTTCTCAAAAATGGGCTCAACGAGATCGATTTTTCGCGACGAACCATCCTTTCCAAACAGGTTCTTAGAGGAGTCATTCAATGGAAGGAAAGATTTTCAAAGTGCCTCCGGAATATAAGCATCTGAATTCTTTCTATCGGCAGTTGAAGCAGAGTGCATGTGAGGAGTTAAAAAAACACGGGATTTCTCAAGAACCCCGTCAAGTTGAGTATGGAACGCTTCAAGATATTTGCAACCAAAACCCTAAAGGGCCATTAGCCACCTATGTGGTGGAATTGAAAAAAGGGTTTCGTATGAATCAAGAAGAACTGCGGGCCTATGACTCTCAAAAAGAAAATCAGCAAAAATTCGATGATCCAATGGAAGAAGAAATAGATTGGGATGCGCTGGATACAAGTGCTCCGGTCGATGATTCTTCAGAGATTGATTTTGGTGGAATCGATAATTTCCTGGACGAAAATTGATGCAATGCGCCAATTGAGTTTGCTTTCGATAATTATTTTCTCATCTCAAGTCACGCCAAAAAGATGATAATATCTTACTAACAAGCCTACCTTCGTGCCTGTAAAAATAGGAGCTAAGGCTGTTCTGCCTTGAACTCCAAAACAGTGCCACAAAAGAACGAAATCATAGTATCAATACCTTATCTAAATTTTTTTAAAATTCGTGTTGACAATTGCTGATAGGCTTATTATATTTTTTCGTATGTGCGAATAATTGGTATTTGATAATAACAATAAAAATATTATGAATATGAGCAGCACTCCTGATCCGAAGGTGTTTTTTTAACTGAAAGATTGAGTAAAGGAGATAGAATTTCCATTTTAGTGGGCGTCAAAATCGAATGAGCAATAAAATCCTAAAATTCACACTAAACTGGGGCTATACCGTTGGTCTATTAATTTTGATTGGGGGTATGTTATTTGCTGTTTATGGCAACAAAGAAGCAGTGGTTTCTAAACAAACTACAATTGAGTCCGTCCAACTGTCTCGTTGAGATGGCAACAATAATGGGGAGTTAAAGATGATTGTTTGTTTATGCAAGAACATTACAGAAAAGCAGATTCGCCAGACAATAATTGATAAAGGTGTGGGGACCATGCGTGATTTATCATCACAACTGGGATTGGGGTCTCGGTGCGGTAAGTGTGGACCATACGCAAAAGACATGCTCAAAATGCATCAACTTAAGGACGAATAATTGACTCTCCTCCTCTAAAACACCAAAGGTTTACTTGGTTTTCATCGCGATGTTCTTCAATTTACCATCGCGATGAAGACGGATATTCAAGTGATGTTTGCAGATCTACATCACTGCTTTGTGTCATTCCTTCATTTGTGACTGCAAATAATTCTCCAACCCAACCTTATCAATTAAGCCAAGTTGGGTTTCCAGCCAATCGATGTGCTCCTCCTCACTGGCCAAAATATCATCTAAAAGTTCTCTAGAAACGTAATCTTTCGCTTTTTCACAATAAGCAATGCCCGCTTTCAGGGCTGGGTGGGCTTGCATTTCCAGATCTAAATCGCATTTCAACATTTCAGGAACATCTTCTCCAATTCTCAATTTACCCAAATCTTGGAGGTTGGGCAATCCTTCCAGAAACAGGATACGTTCAATGAGTTTGTCCGCATGTTTCATTTCATCAATCGATTCATGATATTCATGATCACCGAGCTCTTTGAAACCCCAGTCTTTAAACATGCGGGCATGCAGGAAATATTGATTAATTGCAATGAGTTCGTTGGCTAAAACTTTGTTGAGATGGTCTATTACTTTTGGGTCGCCTTTCATTTGGATTCTCCTAATTGGTGTTAAAAATGTAGTGCCCCAGAAAAGTTTTTTCTTAAGAGTTCTTTTTTCAAAAGCGGATAAGGCGATTCGCGTGCAGGGGTTTTGAAAAAACTTTTCTGGAGCACTATAAAAAATTTGCTTACATTTGTGATTGTAAATAGTTTTCCAGTCCGACTTTTTCAATCAAGCCCAATTGGGTTTCCAACCACCAGACATGATCTTCTTCGGTATCTTGGAGCATTTGTTCCAGGATTTCCCGGCTTACGTAATCCTTTTGATTCTCACAGCAGAGAATAGCTTCTTTAAGGGCCGCAACAACAGACATTTCCATGTTCAGGTCGTTTTTCAACATTTTGGGCACCGTATTGCCTATTTTCAGGCGGCCGAGATCCTGTACATTCGGAGTTTCTTCTAAAAAAAGGAGCCGTTTGATCAGCATTTCGGAATGCTTGATTTCATCTTCCATTTCGTGATGAATTCGTTCATAGAGCTTGGACAGTCCCCAATCTTCATACATGCGTGAATGTAGAAAATACTGATGAATTGCCGTCAACTCTGCAGTGAGCAACGAATTGAGATGTTTGATTACTTTTTTGTCACCTTTCATAGGGGACTCCTTTGCTTGGATTGAGGGGGGAAAAGGTGAAATTTGTGGCAGCCAAAATTAGCTTCATTGCTGAGAAAATGAGCATATTTTAACTTTTTGTTGTTATTTTATCGGGCAAAGGGGGAGTTTTTCAAGCAAAAACGATTGCGAACTCGTCAAAAGCAAAGAATTATCCACAGGAACTTGTGGGATCGATCCACCGGAATGCCTTTGAATGTCAGGGAGGGATAAAATTATAGAGAGTTGCTAAGGCATTGAGAAAAGGCTGCTTATCACCGAGTGTATGATGAAAGGCTTGCATCATGAAGAGTTTTCGATCAAT
>JANQHV010000354.1 GCA_028282505.1 SAR324 cluster bacterium
AACAAAGCCAGTTTTATATAAAAAGATGCTGATTTCATACGACTCTTTAATTCTCACGAATATAAAATTTTCCTAATTTCTCATTAAAATCAATAAAAACAATCTGTTTGTCTTTGACATGAATCTCTTTGACAAAATCAATTCCCTGCTGTCGTGATGGAGAAGCTGAATCCACCATATTGATTGATAAACGATGGGAGCCAACAGGAATTTTCAAATTATGGGAGACATACGTCAAGCCATCATTGCTGATACCACTGGGATTAAATTTTTTATCCAGTAATGATTTGTCATTCAACATGACTTTCAATTGGACAGGCACTCTCTCACGAGGACATAAAATAGCAGAAACCAGATTCGAAGAAACTTCCTGTGTTTGTCCCTGTGCAGACACATTATCTTTGCGCGTCATTTGGTTGACCTGCTCGCGCACTTTTTCTATCCCCTCTTGATAATTCTCTGTACCGCAAGAAACCACATCACTCAAGTGAAAATAGTTGATTCTAAGCATCCCTGTGTCTTTCAATGGCAGTGGTCCCTGCTTCCAGGGATCTACGACGCCCCAAAAATAGAAAAAGAGAAAGATACTAAAAACACCCGCAAGCACCAGTGCAGAAACCCCCTTTTGCCGAGCAGTCACTGTTTGATACTGTCCTCTTTTATGGGGTTGTAATTCTTTGCCTTGCCAAGAATCAATCAAACCTTTGGTTTGTTGCAGAAAAGCATCCGATTCCACGCTGCTGAAAGATAATGCCACCACTGGCCTTGTTTCTTCTTTGAGATGGAGCTTCGGAACCCGTTTTCCTTGCAGTCGATCTTTTAACCAGATATTTCCTTCCCGGTAGTGACAATCATTCGTGCGACAAGCCGCAACAACAACTCCTCCAGCTCCTTTTTCAAGAGCTTTTCTGACAAAACTTGGACCTACCAGCCCTGCACATGGAGCAGAGATAATCCGCAATCGTGGCTCATCCACAAGCGTCGATTTTTTTAGATCAAAAAATTTGGGATCGGTTAAGCTGTTTTGACAAAAAATTCCCAAGTAGGGCGCACTGCCATCTGGCAATTTCGTCTGCAAAAGAGTGTCCATCTCACTTTCCAAAGTGAGCAAACGTAAATCGGTCAGATTCATCCCACCAAAATCACAAGAACCCACACAAATTCCACACCCTGCACAACGGCTCTCAATGATTTTTGACTCCATTTTGTAGGGCAATCCATCGGTTCGAGGACGCATAAAAATTGCTTCATACGGACAATCCTTGGCACAGGCAGAACACCCCGTACACTTGTCCAGTTCCAGATCAGCAACGTCGACTTTTAATGACTTACGATACCAGGGAACTCCCACAAAAAAGAAGAAGATCACCGTTGTACCTCCCCAAACAACGTAGGGACTCATATCCTCAATAAAAGGTGTCATGAACAGGTAAAACCAGTCCACTTCTTCCACAGCGGGTATCATGAACAAGTCTGCTTTTTCGAGCATCTTCACTGGAAATAATAAGCTGAAGATAACCAAAAATGCAACGGTTGCAATCATCAAAGGACGGGGAGGCAAAAATCGGGAGCGCGAAATTCTAGACAGATGAATATAGATCAGAAAGATGAAAGCAATCGGAATCAGAATGTGGAGCGCCAGTAATATCCACATAATCCAAATACTCAATAAGGATTCTGCTGCAAATGCGCGAGGTAGATCATCCCCAAACACTCTCAAGGCAGCAATCAACTCGGCTGTTTGTGTAACGATGAATTGAGAGCGCGTATTCCATGTCATGATGTGGCCAATCACGCCTTCCACCAAAGTGGCAAATAACATCACTACCCCAGAAACCCAGGCAATCCAACGATATTTCCGATACTTGTCCTGTACAAAAACACGGACCATGTGCAAAATACACAGCACAATCATCAAATCTGAAGCATATTGATGCACACTACGGGTGAGACTCCCTAGAAAAGCTTCGTCATTGACATATTTTACTGACTCGTAAACCGTATCTACAGAAGGCGAATAATAAATGAACATGTAAATCCCGGTTACCACCAATACCAGCAAAGTAAAAACTGTCAATGCTCCAAGGTAATAAAAAGGGTTGTATTTTTCAGAAAATACTCGATTGAAATGGGATTCGACGATCATGAAAAGGCGATGCCAAATTCGATGCCATTTCTCATAATATCCCGCAAGACCAGACGCTTGTTCTCTGAAACGAATCATAAAAACTATCTTAAAATATGAATATTCGGATTAATATATGATATATACAATTTAACAAAATAACTTATAGTAAAAGCATACCATTTTAAAATGGAGATGTTCACTAATTTATCCCAAGTTGCATTTAAAATGTGACAATACTTTTAATCCCTCTCCCTTTTTCTTAGAGAGAATCAAGGTGAGGGAAGATAACAACAATTGTCACTTTTTAAATACAACCTGGTATGATAAAAATTTTCTGGAACGGAAATGTTCCAATGTAAGAATCTGTTTGAAAAACCTGATTCTGCTGCAAAATCGCCTCATTGGCGTCTGTTTTGAGAAAATTTTCGTTCAATAGACCGGCTATTCGCCTCAAATTTTCTCAAAAATCCACTCAATGAGATCGATTTTTCGCGACAAACCATCTTTTCCAAACAAGTTCTAAGGAATTGACTGAAGCACTTGGAAAATCGATCAAACAAAAATATCATTCACGTTTTTCTGTAATCCAAAAAACGAAACGAACTATTCCATAGAATGAAGCGAACAGTATTGTTATCAAGACAGCCATTGCCATTTTTGTAGAGAACATATCCCAACTGGTACGTACTCGATACTCCCAAACCGTTTCTCCTGGATTTGGTTTGCCGGCCCAGCCACAGATGGCAGCAAGGGCTTCCCAGTCGATGACCCCTTCCCCTGTAATACGCACAACCAGCTCATCATACAAAACCCTATAATTGTTTCCTCCCATAATTGCCGTGGCAACCATTAGAAGTACTCCGATCACAATGAGACGTTTAGAACTTTTCATACGTCATCTCCACTTTGATACGAAACATAGAAAAATGAATTAAGACTTAATCATCTTTTCTAACAAAGTCTCTGAAGGTTATCTCTCTAATTCTTAATTTTTCATTCTAAATTCTTAAGCAACAGTGCCTCATTATCCCCAAAACAATTGATAATAGAAGTCGACTATTACACCAAAAAACAGAGTCGTTAGATAAATCAGGGAATAGATAAAATTCTTTTTTGATAATGCATCCGATGGGTGCAAAATATTGCAAATATTGAAAAATAGAAAAACAGAACCGCTTGCCAGTGCAATCGTTCCATATAACCATCCTGGATTCCCCCAAATGGCCAACCCCATTGAAGAAAGAATAACTGCTATTGTATGAACAGCAATCCAGCAATTGGTTCGGTTAATTCCAACTGTTTCTGGGAGAAATGGAATTCCTGCTTTGGCATAATCATCCCTGCGATAGATGGCAAAATTCCAAAAATGCGCAGGACTCCAAAAAAATAAAACCAACGCAAAAAATATACTTTCGGATGTTACGTTCAGTGCACCAACATTGCTTCCGACCAAAACAGCGAAGCTACCAGCAATTCCCCCAATAGGGACATTCCACACGCTGCGGGGTTTTAACCACATGGTATAAATCACAACATACGCAAATGCCCCCAAAAATAAACATACTGCCGAAGCAACTCCTAAAAAGGCATAACAAAGGGACACCCCCAGCATTGTCAGAATAATACCAAACCACAGTGCTGACTGGGCTGGGAGTGTTAGCTTACCAGAAGGAAGCGGGCGTTCCTTGGTACGCTCCATCAATTTATCTGTCTCTCGTTCCAGATAATGATTGAGTACTGCCCCGCCTGCAGTGCCTAAAACCACTGAAATAACAAGAATCAATGATGTCCAGACAGGAAAAGATAAAAAGCTCGGATGCAGTACAAAACCAATCAATGCTGTCAAAGCAATAGAAATGACAATCTTTGGTTTTGTCATACTGATCAAGAGTTTGAAATCACTCCAGTAAGATGAAATCCTTGTTGAGGACAAATGTGCTTTTAGATCCAGCACTGCAGCATGTTTGGACATAATCACCCGTTTTGCTGAGATTATCTCAAGAACCAGTTCTCACTCAGTGCTAACCAGTTGGTCGCATACAGAATCACAAACCACAGGAACCAAATAATAGCTAAGGTGAATGTTCCTGGGGCATGAAACTTTTCTTTATTCTCGCTCATAACTACCTCTATGATAAATGTGAGCAGGGTGTGATACACCCTGTTTTAAACATATTTCTTTTACACAACAACTAAGCCTGTGCCGGTGCTCCAGCAGCAGCCCCTTCTTTTGCATGAGGAGGATAATGTAATTCCATTTTTGGTGGAATTCTCTCTCCAAAAAAAGCCGTCAAGGCTGCAATCAAACAATAAATGAGCAATCCCACAAAAGCGATAATTGCCCCTAATCCAACCAATCCCATCATGGTTGTTGCTGTCGCGCTAAAAGGCACCTGAAAAACCGCAGAAGAGAAAGAAATGTCATAGTGACGTCGAGGTACTCCTAAAATCCCCGCAAAGGACATGCCCGTTGACATAATTGAAATGCCAATCGCAAAAATCCACGGCTGGTATTTCGCAAAAGCCGCACCAATCAATTTACGTCTCATCACCAAAGGCAGTGCATAATAAGTTAAAGACATAAAGGCCAGTGTAGACCCCCCCACCACAGTTACATGAAAATGCCCAGGAAGGCGTAAGGTGTTATGAGCCATGATATTGATCTGCTCTACACCCTGAGTCACACCCGTTACACCACCACCAAATCCAAAAATAACAATAGATAAGGCCATGCCTGCAAATGCGGGATTTCCCCAGGGAGCCTTTGTCAACCACTCAAACAAACCATTGGTAAATCCCTTGGCACGCTGCGCTGTTTCAATTGCCGCAGGAATGGAAAATGCATGAATCATACTTCCAATGGTAGCCGCATAAATAATATAGCTTGTGTTGAAAATACGATAAGAAGCACTGTAACCTGGATCCACCAGCAAGTGGTGAGCCGAGGCTACATTGATTCCCACTAGATACAATAAGAATGCTCCGCGGCTGAATTTTTCATTGACTGGCACAGCACCAACTGTCAAAGTTCCAATCAAATACCAAATAGAAACCATAGCAGCCAGATTAATCTGCTGGGCAGCATGTCCAAACCCCCAGAAACCTAAGCGATAAAGACCTGGCTCAATATTTTCAAGGAAACCCATTGCCCAAAGCCATGTTGGAACATAAGTCCCTGCCCCCATGAGCAAAGTAAAAAAAGCCAAAATGACTGCAATCAAAATCCCAAAGGTGAACAAAGGATAACTCCCCTTATGATATCCCTCCTTCTTAGCCACAACTAACGTTGCCATAAAATGGATACAGGCAAACAATGCTCCAACCGCAAATAAAATAATTCCCAGATAATAATGAGGATGCGCTTTCAGTGGAGGATAAGAAGTGAACAAGACATCTGCTTCTCCTGTGAAGATCATGATATTAGTAAGAATTGCCCCTACTAACATCAACAGGAAATTAAACCAACCGAATTTAGGAGCCGGCAGGCGACTGCCAAGAACAGCAGTTGAAGCAAAAAGCAACCCCGCCATTTCAAAAAATACAATCCAAAAAACAAGCATATTCATACCGTGTGCCGTCACAAAGCGGTAGAACAAATCTGCAGGCAAAAGATGAACAGCCTGCCATCGGGTTAGGGCAATCAAGATTGCCATAATCCCGCCAATTAACAAACAAACAACAGCCACAACTGCATTGACATAAAACAGCCGTTCTGCTGGTAAATGAACCTTCAGTCCTGTCGTTTCACAGGTTCTGAATTCTGAAGCATAATTATTTGCCATAGCGATTACTCCTCCTCATTCTTTAACAATAATTTTTCCAATCATAGTGTGATGGCCAATAGCACAATATTCATTACAAATGATGTAAAAATTACCCGACTCCCGTGGTGTCATAGTAACCACCAGATCATGCCCCGCCAAAATTTGAAAATTGATATTCTGTGGCTGCAGAGAAAAACCATGTTGATAGTCCATAGAGGACATATGAACACGATACTCCCGCCCTTTGTCTAATTCCAAAATAGGATAAAATTCCCATGCTCTAGCGCGCAGATACACATCTTTCACACCTGGTTTGGGATGGACCACTGGAATTCTTCTCTCTATTACCGCATCTCCAAATTTTTGCTTGACCACTTCATCCCGAACTTTATTTTCTGCTACAAATTTTTCTGTCAGTTCATTGAACTGCTCAGGAGTGACCATGTAGGACTCATGCGTGGGATTCTGCTTTCCAGCCAAATTCCACAAAGGCATCATCGCAAAAAGAGCCAACCCTGTAGCAACACAGATCTTGAACCAGAGCTTCTCATCTGGCCCTAAAGGTTTCCACCAATGTTTTTCTGGTATAAAAATACTCATTTCTCCTCCTTTATCCTAATGCTGGAACACTCATTAATTCAATGATTCCCCATACCGTGTAACACAGCATGGATATACCCACGTGAAACGCAAGTAAAAGAAAATCATTATCCAGTATCTTCTGCCAAGGATTCACTTCTTGATTTTCTTCCGTCATAATACTTCTCCTCAATTAAATTTTGTTGATTTGATGCACGTGATTCACATACATTATTTTCAAAACATGATAACCCCAGCAATTGTGCTGGTTTTCTATTCGACCTCTCATTGAACAATCAATTCAGATTTTTTAATCTGAAATAACTTCCAATTAAAAAATTCTTTGATCTAAGAACCTGTTTGAACAACCTGATTCTGCTGCAAAACCGCCTCATTGGCGTCTGTTTTGAGAAGATTTTCGTTAAATAGGCTCACTATTCGCCTTAAATTTTCTCAAAAATCCGCTCAATGAGAGCGACTTCTCGCGACGAACCATCTTTTCCAAACAGGTTCTAACTTCCTACCTACAATCAATTCAGATTTTTTAATCTGAAATAACTTCCAATTAAAAAATTCTTTAATCTAACTTCCTACTTACAATCAATTCAGATTTTTTAATCTGAAATAACTTCTGACTGATTGGAAGAAATACTCTCTTGTCTTCCAACGTATTTATGGTAATCTGCTAAAGATGAGTCCCTTGCCAATAAAAACAAACCCTCTACTACGGAAACGCAAAAAAACGAAGAACTTTTTCAGACTGGAAAATCTGAAATAATTCCCATTTCTTGACAAAAACTCAAAAATTTAATTATTTTTTACCGAAATTATGCAGAAATTACCATTCAAAAACATATTTTTTTTCGGAATTTCTATCTTTTTTTTATTTGGAGTTTTGCTTGCCGCCATTATTCGGAGCAATCTACTCATCAATGGAATAGCAGATCCTGCCTTCCCAGCCTTTGTCCATGGTTTCACATTAGGATTCTTTGTTCCAGTGACCATGGGGCTTTATTATCAGTTGTTGCCACAGCTGTTTCACCGCCCTGTTTTTTGGCATCATGGTTTTTTAGTAGTGGCTTTTTTACATTACTCGGGAACAGGTCTTTTAATCATGGGGTTTTATACCCACAATAGCCAATGGATTTACATTGGCGGTCACCATATTGTTTCCACTGCAATCATTCTATTTGGGCTGCAATTTTTGGTTACTTTCTGGCGCAGTCCCCAAAGAAAATCAATCAACAAGTTCATCGCCTGGCCTGCTCTTGGCATGATGCTGACCATTGGCCTTGGCACCTGGTTGGCGTTTGACCGCGTTTACGGTACTTACCACATGTACCACTACGGTTTTATTGTTCCTCACCTGCTCATGGGGGGCTTCTTCTTCCTCATCCCAATGCTGCTTTTTCCCCGTTACTTGGGTATTGAGCTATCTTCTCAATGGCCCATAATAAAAATAAAACCTGGGTTATTTGTGCTTCTTAGTACACTGGCTCTACTGGCAATACTCTTTGGTTTCAATTTGGAAGCAGCCCAGTATTTTCAACATGCTGGATTTTTTTTACTCAGCAGTTTAAGTATATGGCTTTCCCTTGCGGAATGGAAAACCTCTTTTTCTCTTGCCCATTTAAAAGTTATTTTCCAGCTTCGATCTCTGGCTTGGGGATGCATCGGAATGGGTCTTTTTTATTATCCCATTTCCGAATATGTCCCTATTCCTGTATCAACCATGCAGCTACTGTTTGGGGAGGCAACACTCCTGTTATTTGTTCTGGTGCTTCCTTGTTTTTTTTACTTGATACACCCGTATTCTGCCTCCCCAAACTTCCTCCACAAGAACAAAATCTTTATCTTCCAAACACTGTGTGGTCTTGGTCTCACCATGAGTCAAATCGTAGCATGGCCACCTGGAATCTGGATTACCTGTCTTTTGCTGATTGGCAGCATTCTTTGGTGGGCAAAACTAAACTTTATCCCTCTTTTCACCCACCAATCATCTGATGTGCTCTAACCCTCGTATTTTCCCCATCTGCAAATCCCATATAGGGAAAGGAAGCACTCTAAAATTTGGAAATCAATAATTTCAATAGATTAGAATCAAAAACCTATTTCTATGACACATCAAGTTTTAAGGCAGTATAAAGAAATATACGATAAAGAGGAGACTGTCTATCCGTAATTTTACGTAGATAGTGTTGATTTTTCTTTTTCTCAATCGAAGTATAGTCATGATTGCAAAAAACAATCTTGAGTATTAATTTACAACCATCAATCCAAAACACAAAGAGTAATTATGGCAAGAGCAGTGGAGGTCAAGGACTAAACCCTTACCTGTTTCCATTTACCTCTAGTAAAGAGCCAAAGTGTGAACAAACCTACCGAAGTTTCTGAAATAAAAGCCCCCCAAAATACGCCAGAATGTTGCCAACCTAAATTGATGGCCAAAAAGTAGGATAAAGGGATTTGAATCAACCAAAAGAAGACCAAATTAATCCAAGTTGGGGTCTTGGTATCTCCCGAACCATTGAAGGCCTGTACGGATACCATCCACCAGCCATAAATGAAGTAAGAATAAGAGAGGATGCGCAGCCATTCTGCTCCAACAGCCACAATACGTTCGTCTTCCGTGAAAATACTCATCAACCAATCACTCCATGTAAAGTAAACAACTGAAACCACCACGAGGAATACCATGTTATATAAACCAATTTTCCATACTGAGGATTCGGCACGACCAGGATTTCCTGCTCCCAGATTTTGCCCTACCAGGGTTGCCGCAGCATTGGATAGTCCCCAAGCAGGCATCAGTGTAAACATCATAATACGTACCGTTATAGTGGCCCCTGCAACGACTTCGCTGCCCATGCCGGCTAAGATACGCATCAAAAAAATCCAGGAAGTCATGGCGATAATCATTTGCCCTATCCCCCCTAATGATGTACGGACAATATTGAGCATAATCGACATCTCCCAATACAGTTGAGAAAGCTTCGTCTGGATATGCTTTCCTCCTTTAAACAGCATCCACAGTTGCACCATGACACCAGTACCTCGACCAATTGTAGTTGCAATGGCGGCACCCTCTATTCCAAGGGCTGGAATGGGTCCCCATCCGAAAATCAGAAGAGGGTCTAAGACAATATTGATTCCATTGGCAATCCAAAGCACTCGCATGGCAATGGCCGCATCTCCAGCTCCTCGGAATATGGCGTTAATCACAAATAGCAACATAATGAAGGCATTACTGCCGAGCATCCATTGAGTGTAGTGGTAACCATGCTCCAGGCTCCATGAATCAGCCCCCATCAGCATGAGCAATTCTTTCGAAAAGAAAATACCCGCGATGGTAAAAGGTAAGGAAATGAATACTGCGAGAAAAATGGATTGAATTGCAGAGACTCCTGCCTCTTCTTTGTTCTTTTCACCAATTCTTCTGGCAATAATCGCAGTCACAGCCGTAGAAAGCCCAATGGCCATTGCATATAACAAAAACATATAGGTTTCTGTCAAACCTACAGTGGCCACTGCCGAAGCCCCTAATTTACTGACAAAGTAAATATCTACTACGGCAAACGTCGACTCCATGACTAATTCTAAAATCATGGGTATTGCCAAAAGGAAGATCGCTTTTTGGAGAGGAATCTGCGTATAGTCCGCTTCAGTACCACTAATAGCTTTTTTTAAATCCTTCCAAATGGACTCAGGAGGAGAAGCAACAGTGGCTTCTGTTGTTGGATTTTCATTTTCCTGCATATAGGTTCCTATTTCTTGATGAAGGAGACGAATGAAATTTAAAAGGGAGGTTGTGTTGAAATGGCAGTCAGAAAGCTTTCATGTTTATTCTCTGCAATCAGTTTCGCCTGGAAGCCATTGGAGTTTGTTCATTTAATCGTGTGAAGATGGGTTTGCCACTCTCTTTACAGATCTCCATAATTTAAACAGGATTTTAGCCTGTTTTTCGGAGTAAATTTGCTACGGTTTTCCCGCATCAACATCAATAAATTGCTAAAATTTCTGTGTAAAGCTCATATTGTCAATGCGATTATTCGTTTATAATGAAATAATTTTAAATTTAAAATTTAAACAGTCAATTGAAAAATGAGTAATTTTCGTTTTATATTACTGTTTCTACTCATTCGATAATCTCTATGAACTCAATCCAGCAATTGTACGAATATAGAGGGAATAACCTCTTGTTTCTATATTATTTTACGGTCTTGATAAAATCTTGAGATTAGGTTATCCATTCAAAGCGGAGCACTCAATGATTTTAGTAGCTTGCTCATTACCAATAAGTAAATCCAAATCTTTATTTGATGGATAAACCTATTTATCTACAGTCTTAATTTTTATAAACTGTAAGTACTGTAATTATTACTACTGTAATTTATTAACTATTCATGAAATAAAGGTTACATGAAAATGGCTATCATGTTTTTATGCTTGTTTTTTTTAATGACCAATCCCCTATTTGCTCAAGAAACAAAAGATACTAATAAAGATCAGGACAAAGGATTGAGTAACTCTGCTAAACGAACATGGGGTATTGCATTTACTACTGTTGGAACAGTGGGTTCATTGACAGGAATTGCCAAGGAATGTCCTAGTACAAAAGGCGTTTTTGGTGGAAGTTCAAGAGATTCAGAATGTGAAGATGCAAAACAACAACAAATTGTTTTTTCACTGGCTTCTCTGATTGCTGGAATTGCTATTTTAATGAATGTTGAGGATGGGATAGATAAAAACAAGCCAGATGGAGAAAATCCTACTAAAGAAGACGATCTAGCTTTTCATGTTATTCCTAAAGATACTGGTTTGAATCTAAAGTTGATCTATAACTTTTAATTGTGAAAAAAGGATGAGTCAATTTTCGAAGTCTATTTCATCATTCCATGTTCACATAAAAAAATATACTGCCTGTTATTGCTTCTTAAATTGATAGTGAGAATAGGTTTTATTGAAGGCATTATACTTACCAATGGGCATTTTGAAAGGCATCCGCTTGATCTCTTCCAGGCTTTCCGAATCATAAATGACAACAGCTCCTTCTGGATGCCACACACTGATCAATGCCTGCTTGCCATCTGCTGAGAATTCCGTATGCATGGCTTTTTTGCCAGCAGCCGGGATCAAATGGGAAGTCAGCTTCAGTGTTTTTTTATCAACCAGCTGCACCTCTTCTGTATTGGTATCGACCCAGATAAAAGGAGTGCCGGGATGGGTTCTTGCAAAATAGCCCGACCCCTTCAATGGAATTTGATGCAACAGTTGAAATTGTTCCATGTCGATAATGGAAAGCTGAGGCAGTCCTATATGATTCAAGGCAGCATAGAGAGCCCCTTCTTTTTGGAAAAACGCTGCTGAAAAAAGATGGGGCAACGCTTTTGTCTGGATGGTTCCTAACACTTTTTGCTGATCCATATCATATAGCAAAATGCGAGTTCCTTTGCGCAGACTGGCAATGATCTGTTTTTTACCAGGCACAAACATAAAATCTTCAAATGGTTCCGGAAGTGTCACACGCTTCACCTGAAAGTTGGCTTCATAGTCAATAGCAAGCAAGACGGGCACATTCTTCAAGGTCAACACAAACTTTCCTTCTCCAGGCAGTTGGTAGATGGCACTTGGTTTTCCAGCCAAAGGAATGATTTTAAGGGGATTGAGTGTCTTATCAAAGATGACCACATTCTGGGGCAACTGATTGACAGCCGCAATAAATTTGGCATCAGGAGAAATCGCAATATTTCGGGTATTGACGGCTGCCTTCACCGTTGCTTTCAATTGTTGGTGTTCCAGGTCATACCAGACAACAGTACCGTCGCGAGTGACTGCATAAATATTCTCAAAGGAATGATCAAACTTGGGCCCGCCATGGATTCGGCCAACCGGGAATTGATCCAGCTTCTGCATGGAATTTCCATCAAAAACGGCAATACTGCCCGTCCCTCGTTCTACCACCAAAATGGTATTTCTTCGGTCAAACTCTTTTGCACTGGAATCAGGATTACTGGAAAGCAACTGCCGACTGGCCTGGATATCCTGGATTTCCCAACTGACTTTCTGTACAGGAGTGCGCAGGAAGGCAACCAGATTTTCAATCTGATCAGTTGTCAAGATTTTCGAATAACCCACCATCTGAGTAGACGGCAATCCTTGACCAATAATGGACTGTAGTTGAGTGTCTTTTTTTCGACGTAAGAACTGGGGTAGTAAAGGCGGAGCAATCCCACCATATCGTTTGATTCCGTGGCAACTGGCACAATGCTGTTGGAATAATTTTTGTGTCTGTGGGGTAGCCGCCATTGATATCCCAACCGGCAGAACCCAAGCAATCAATAAAAGAAACGATATGCTACCAATAATTGGACGCGAAACTCGAAATACAGTCATGGTCATTATCAAGAATATTTAGAAGATTCTGGAGAAAATGCAGTCGATAAGGCAATTGCATCATCAAAGGAGGAATAGGATTGTTCTTCAAACCATTGCATGTACTCCCTCAATTTGACAACTTCTCCTATAATGATAAGAGCAGGCGATTTGAGCTGTTGCTGCTCCACCTTCTCTACAATATTGTCCAGTATTCCAGTGACTGTTCGTTGTCGAGTCAACGATCCCTCCTGTACAACAGCAACTGGAGTATCAGGACTGGTTCCATAAAAAATCAATTCTTTTGCAATCAAAGGCAGGGTGGACAAGCCCATATAAAAAACCAGCGTATGATTCGATTTTGCCAGCAATTCCCACTGAATATCTGGCAAAGTGCCTGATTTAGAAGCATGGCCTGTGATAAAGGTAACCAAAGGGCTGACGCCTCGATGGGTGAGAGGAATACCCGAATAGGCTCCAACGGCTGTTGCCGCAGTGATTCCAGGCACAATCTCAAAAGGAATTCCAGCTTCCCGGCATGCCAGTACTTCTTCCCCCCCTCTACCGAAAATAAAAGGGTCTCCCCCTTTCAAACGGACAACCATTTTATTCTCGTTTGCTTTTTCAATCAACAAGCTATTGATTTCGGGTTGTGGCAATGCATGATTTCCAGAAGCCTTTCCAACAAAAATCAACTCTGCCTCGGGAGAAACAAGTTCCAGAATTCCTTCTCCAATCAAACGATCATACAGCACCACCTCTGCTGCTTGCAGCAATCTTACTGCTTTCAAAGTCAACAATTCAGGATTGCCTGGTCCTGCACCAACCAGATAAACTTTGCTTTTAATTGGTCTATGCATAGTGATTCTCAATTATTACGTTTCTACTCTATTTTTTCACAGCCCAATTACATGAGCCCGATTCGTAAAAAATATTCCACTTGGTCCCTGGACTGATAACTCGGTAATTTGCTGGTGAGTATAGGCATCCAGAACCACCACTTTGTCTTTTGCACGTACTGAGACATAAGCTGCTTCTCCTCTTGGGGTAAACTGAATATGAGAAATGCTTTTTCCCAGTTTCAACATTTTTACAGAAGACTGAGTGGCTACATCAATGATCTGCAGAGTGTCGTTTTTAGGTCCTGCAAAACTAAGCCAGATTTCTCGCTGATCTGGGCGAGGCACCGCAAAAACAACGGTTCCATATGTAGGAACGGACTGTAATGGAGACCAGCTTTTCAGATCATAAGCCATCAAGCGCTCCTCGCTGATCATTGGAGTAAAGGCTTTCCCATCAGCAATTCCCCAGCCGGATAAGTGAGGAACTTTATACATGGGCACTTTGGGCAGATGAAGATTGGGATCAATGGTGGAAACTTTGGCAGGCCCTTCCTCCAGTTGCCATAAATCGAGCCTGACTACCCAATTGGATTTTAAAAATCCCGTAATATAATAGCGACCATCTGCTGTCATCAAGGCATCATAAGGATAATTCCCTACTTCTTTCCACTGATGAAGAATTGGAAAATCTGGAGTGCGTGTATCCACTGCCCATATTTCCCCAGCATCCATCAGAGCAAAGAAAAATCGATGATTTGGAGCATCCACTAAACCAACGGTGCGTGATTGCTTCTGCTCTCCCGCCTTTGTTGTATAAAGTGCTGGTATGACTTTTAAAATCTCCAGATTGTCACTATCCAATATTTTAATATCTCCTGGTTGATAATTGCTGATACCAATATACTTCCCATCCTGGCTAATGGCACCACCAATCGCATTATCGCCTGCTTTTTTTTGAGCAACCACTTTGCCAGTCAACAGTTCAATTTTATTGATCCACCCATCACGTTGAAACGTAAAAAAATAGAGGGCATCTCTGGAAAAAACACCTGTTGCATGAGAGAGATTCCCCAGCTTTTCCACTCGTCGCACCACTTGATGAGATGTGGTATTCACAATCACCACACTCCCAGAGTTTCTCTCTATAACCACTCCAATGTCTCCTGTCCCTTGAGCAAAAAGGTATTCTGCCAGGATGAACAAGAGAAACAGAGATAAAATAGTCTTTCGAATCATAAGTTTTCTCATTTTTGTTATATGAGATATGAATTATCAGTTACAACTTCTCATCACGAAAATCTCACTTCTCACCCCTCATTTGAATTTCAGGAGGAGTGGGTTCCACCGTGAGTAAATAATTAGCAAGGTAGTCAATTTCCTCTTTGGACAGCACATCTTTCCAGGGAGGCATGAAGTTGCCAGGGCGTCCGTGTTCAATAATCAGAGCCAGTGCTTCTACAGGATAAACTTTCAAACGCTCTGGAGTGAGAGCAGGTCCCAACCCTCCTAAGCGGTACAACCCATGACAATTGGCACAGTCTTCTCTCAGTGTCATCAAGACACGTGCTTTTGACGCTTCAGAAAGACGGGGCGGTTGCTTGTTTGCAATCACGCCTTTCGCAATGACGAACGGGGCCAGGCAACAGACCAAAAAAAGAATCAATACCTGCCTCATGACACAACCTCAGCTGAAACTCGTTCTGCAGTCTGTCTTTTCCGTACTATTCCAATTTCGTCGTCACTCAAGTAACATCCAGGATCTTCCGCCCAGGGATTTCTGGTCAACTGCCGGGCACGCACACGAGTGTTTCCATTACAAATTGCAAAGAATGAGCACTGACCACAACGCCCCTCAATATTTCTTGGCTGTGCCTTCAAACCTGACATGATGGGATCTGAAACATCTTCCCAAATTTCAGAAAATGGTCGTTCCCGCACATTACCCAGGGTATAATCCCACCAAAATGTATCTGGATGCACATTGCCCAGGTTATCAATATTGGCAATGTTCACACCAGTGGAGTTCCCTCCCCATTGTTCCAGTTTTTTACGGATGTGACTGGCTTTCTCTGGAAAGTGCAGCTTCACCCAATAGAAGAGATACACTCCATCAGCATCATTGTTTCCAGTCACAAACTCTTTATTTCCTCCCGACTGAATGTCATTCCAGCTCGTCTCAAACAACAAATCCATCACCCGTCGGGTTGTTTGGAGGTAGGCATCATGAGTACGATTGCTTTTCCCCCTGCCAGAGTAATTCAGATGGGAAAGGTAGAACTTATTGATGTCCTCTGTTTCCAACAATTGAAGAATTTTTGGCAAATCATGCGCATTGTCTTCTGTCACCGTGAAACGCAGTCCTACTTTGATTCCATGTTTTCGACACAAACGGATTCCCTTCATGGCTTGATCAAAGGCACCTGTTTTTCTGCGAAAATGATCGTGAACTGTCTCAATGCCATCAATACTGACTCCCACATAATCATAATGAGACTCCACAATTTGCCCGATATTTTCTTCAGTAATCAACGTGCCATTAGAAGACAGTCCCACATAAAATCCCATATCTCTGGCATGTTGTGAGATCTCAAAAATATCAGGGCGCAAAAGAGGCTCTCCTCCGGACAGAATCAGTACTTTTACTCCAAAAGCTTTCAGGTCTTCCATCACCGTAAACACTTCCCTTGTAGAAAGTTCTCCTGGAAAATCCCGATCTGAAGAGCTGGTGTAACAATGCATGCATTCCAAATTACAGCGGCGTATCAAATTCCAAATCACCACCGGTCCAGGCATACGCCGTTTGGGAGAGACAGGAGTGGGATTGTGAATCTCTTTCATATACTGGGTAATGCGAAACATTTCATTTCCTTTCAACGGGCAAACGGAGCCCTGTTTTTTTCAAAATTCGCTTACTGTAAAGGACTTGGTGACCACGGTTACTGTCGCCCAAAATCTCTGCGACCTGAGCAACTCGTTGTTCGACAGTTTCTCGATCATGAGCATGGATCATGGCAAACAGATTATACGGCCATTCTGGCAAATGGCGTGGCCGATGATAGCAATGACTGATGAAGGGCAATTGCCCCAGCTGTTGTCCCAACTGATCGATTTGCTCATCGGGCACGTCCCATACCGACATGCCATTGGCTTTGTATCCCATCGCATAATGATTGGGAACCACACTGATCCGGCGAATGATGCCCTGTTCCTGCATTTTTTGCATTCTGGTCAGAATTTCATTCTCTTCAACTTCCAACTTCTGTGCAATATCGAAGTAAGGTGTTGTCGTCAAAGGCAATCCTTCTTGAGTTGCCAAGATGATTTGTCGGTCCAGTTCATCAATGGGAGGTTTACTCATACTTCCAGTTTCAATCCAATAAAATATTCTTGATGCTTGGGCATATTGTAAACAGGATACCCCGTATTTTTTTCAATGGTTTCAATGGTAGCGGCTATTTGCTCTGGCGTTTCTGTGGCAAGAACAAACCACATATTGAGTTCATGCTGACGTTCATAATTATGGGCAACCTCTGGCAGTTCATCCAACGCTTCAGCAACCTGTTCAAAATCCTCTTGAGGAATTTTCATGGCAGCCAGCGTCAATCCGCCCCCTAAGCGTTCTGCATTATACATGGGACCAAAGCGAGATAATATTTTTCTTTCCAGCAGTTGCCCAATACGAGACACAATTTCTTCCTCAGTCACCCCCGCTACTGAAGCAATTTCAGCAAATGGGTGTGGTGTGATAGGGATTCCATCTTGAAGCTCGTTGATAATCAATCGATCCAATTCATCCATCTTTTATCCCCTAAGCTGTTTTGAAATAATGCGCACCACGCTGTTTGAAACATTGTCCACTGAATAACACATCATAAGCCACCTGTTCCAAGCCACAGGTTTTTCGCAAATGGGCCACTTGCTGCAAAACCGTTTCCCGATCCTGACCATGAATCATGCAAAATAAATTATAAGGCCACTTGGGACGATATCGTTTTCTGCGATAACAAAGCGTCACAAAATCAAACTCACTAAAACGCTTGCCCATCTCAGGCTCCAAATCATCGGGAATATCCCAGACGACCATTGCATTGGAAGTATATCCCAGTTGACGGTGCTTTGTCACAATACCTAAACGACGAATCACCCCCTGCTCCAGTAATTGTTCGAGGCGAGCAATGACTTCCGCTTCACTGGCTCCCACTTGTCGGCCAATCTCTTCGTAAGGACGAGAGGCCAAAGGCAAGCCTTGCTGAAGCGCCTGTAATATCTTTTGATCAAGAGAACTTATTTCTATCATTTGAAATTCAATTGAAGTAAATCAGCAGTGGCATGCTCATCCTGAAAACCATCTTCATGGATCGAGATACCAAAAATATAACCTTTTTTCAGATCTGTGAATTGGACATCATTTTCCAGATCTTTTGTGGACAATGCCCGTTTCAATTCGAGAGTCCATTTGTCATCTTCCCAAATTGCCTTGGCCTTCAAATCAGCACGGCTACCTTCAGGAGTTCTTAATGCTTCTTTGGGAACAACCATTCCTTCTGGAAACTTCGTACTGTCATTGACCACAATGGCTTCATCTTTGAACAAGGTCACACTATGCTTTTGTTTACCAATATAAAGCGGGCGTTTTTTCGTGCTATCCCAGTTCATAAAATATCCACTGCGACCAGAATCAGGACGCTTGCCGGTCGTATCTCCTTCAAAATCACCAATCACATCCTGCATATACTGATCATCCGCATATCCCAGTGGATTGGTCAACTGTGACCTCCAACGCCATAAATCGAGTTTTTCGCCTGGTTTTCGGGTATGCATGGCAGACAATTTTTCTTCTTTATGGCAAAGAATCTGGCAACCGTCCTGATTGAATTTGTCCATGTTCAGATTCCAAAGGATATTGAGACTGTCCACATTATCTTCGCTGGCTTCCCATGTGCCACTGGTATAGGTATAAAGCCGGTTCACACTTTTTGTATAATCTTCCCATTCAAACAGAAAATACACTTCTTTTGCAGTATAAACAATCCTGGTATTGACCAGTTCGACCTCCCCACTTAACTCGATTTCCATTGGTTCTACCGAGTCCCATACTTTGTCAATTTTACCATCAATTGTGGGAATTTCCTGCTCCGTGATTTTTTTTGCACTGATCATCACAGGTTCCTTGGCAAAACCAATTGGCAACAGAATGACTAAGAAAAAAACGGTCAATATCAGGTTAAAAACCAAGCGTATTGATGATTGCATAGCCTACCTCCATTTCTAATTTTTTCATTTCCACTGCAATTCAAAACCCAGATCAATATGATACTCCTGTAACATTGGTAAATCCAGTACTTCATGACCTGTTTTTTTTTGTATACGATCCAATACGGTTTGCAAATGCTTGGGAGAAGAGGCAATGACGACAAACCAGAGGTTGTATTCATGCTCGCGTTCATAATTATGATTGACTTCCGGAAAGGCATTAACAATTCTAGCCACTTGATCCAATTTTTCTGGTGGTACGGACATGGCCACTAATGTACTGACCCCAACGTGATTTGGCCGTAAAACGGCTCCAGTCCGGCTGATTATTCCAGATTCCTGCAGATCACACAACATTTGGAGAACATCTTGTTCCTGGATTCCCAAATTCTCTGCAATTTCTTTAAAAGGCTGAGGGGTAAGAGGAAAATCCCTTTGAAACTCGTTGAGCAACCGTCTGTGTAAAGCTGTCAACTCCATCAAGCAATCTTTCTATTAAAAATTAAATCAGGAAAAATTTTGTTGCTTTTCTCAGAACCTGTTAGGAAAAGATGATTCGTTGCGAAAATTTTCCCAAAACAGATGCCAACGAGGCGGTTTTGCAGCAGAATCAGGTTTTTCAAACAAGTTCTCAAGGGTCAGGGGGAAGGATCAATCAAAGGTAATCACTTGTGCAGGCTGGTCTTCAGAAGTAATTTCTTTTTTTATCAATTTACCATTTTTATAAAAATATCGTTCTGTCCGCCCAATAGCATCCTGCTTATAGGCACGGAACAACACAACCCGCTTCTGTTCATCATAAATAGCTTCGTAGTAACTATAATTCTGATAAACTTCTTCTAAATTTTTTTCTCCCCCTAAGTCCGATATATTATCTTGCACCACATAATCATCAGAATAATATGCGATTCCAGGTTCAATTTGCTCCGGAGTACCGCCAAGCGGAATCCCTTCTACTGGAATCACATAAAAATTTCCAACGATACAAAATAAAAATGAGCTGAATAAAAAATAATATATCTTTTCCATACTCAAGCTAATAGTCCAGTTGATTTTCTTTTCTGCCTACTTAAATTGAAGCTGAAGAATATCTGCAGTGGCGTGTTCGTACTCAAATGCATTGTTATGAACAGCGACACCAAAAAAGTAAGCCTTTTTGAGATCAGTAAACTGGATATCATCTCCTTGTCCGGTCTTCAAAGCACGCTTCAACTCTACCGTCCATTTGCCATCAGCCCAGACACCCTTTGCCTGAATATCTCCCAAACTTCCCATCGGACGTTCCAAGACTTCTGTCGGAACCACCATTCCTTCTGTAAACTTCATACTATCTGTTACTTTTTGAGCGTCTCCTTTCATCAAAAAAGGTCCTCCTTTTCCTTTGCCAACATAAAGAGGGCGCTTCTTTGCTTCATCCCAGTTTACGGTAACACCTCCACTTTTCTTTTGATCATCACGTCGCCCTGTCATGATACCATGAATGCTTTTGATTTCATTCCGCATGTATTGGTCACTACCATATCCAGTCGGGTTGGTACGCTGGGATTGCCATTGCCACAAATCAACTTTTTCACTCGCTTTTTTGGTATTCATCGACGAATATTCGTCATTGTCTTCATGACAAATACGGCGACACCCTTCCGTTGGGTACTTATCAATATTGCCATGGATGTCCCAGGCCAGATTGATCATGTCTTCATTGTCTTCATGAGCTTCCCATTTTCCTCCCTGGAATGTATAAATCCGGCTCAATGTTTCATCATCATCATTCCACTCAAAAAGAAAATAAACAGACTCATCTGTGTACAGTGCTTTCCCACTCACTTCATATTCTTCATCACCTGAGGCTTCAAATACAAGTGAAGTTCCTTTTTGCCAAATACTATCTATTTTCCCATCAATGGTCGGAGCCTCTTTTTCCACTATTTTCACTGCCTGCAAAGCCGGGATTTCTTTTGCAAAAGTCATGACCCCTGGGATGAATCCGAAAACAACCAAAATGGTCAATGTTTTCCACATAAAATTTATTCTCATAGTTACCTCAATTGATAAAACTCGTTATTACTCAGCTACATAAGAATACAAAGTAACACAAATGTAATTTTTGGCACCTTTCAGAATTGTAGTAAAGTAGTTGACAGTTTCTCTCATCCGCAATACACCACAGCGTTGGGTAAATACATATTTAACTGTAAACTAAAATTGAAAGGTACCTACTTTTCTATTCTTTCTTGGGTTTGAAGTGTGCAATTTCATCAAATGCTTTCTTGAAATCAAATTCTTTATAGGCTGGGTTTTTATATTCTTTCCCCTGATAGGTAATACTTTCCACATGACACTGCAAACACATTTCCTCAGTCGGATGGGTTAGACCTGTTTTTTCTGCAGTGGCGGATTCGGTTTTATTACTGGCAGCCATCTCCTTTGAAATTTTCTTCATGACTTTTTTCTTGCCATAATCTTTTCCTGGTCCATGGCAGCGTTCGCACTGGACTCCATCTTCGATTTTGAATTTCTTAGCCAACAATTCTTTTGGGGCATCAAAAGCGGTAACATGGCAAATCAAACAATCTTTTGCTTGTTGAGGATTGTCAATTCCCATCTCTTTAGCATATTTTTTTGAGTCGTCACTTGCCAATGTTTCATAAGCTTTTGCATGTTTGGATGCTTTCCAAATTTTAAACTGCTCTCCCTCTTTTTTCTTTTTGTGGCATTTTTTGCACTTGTTGACACCAGTAAAACCGTGATTATAAGTAAACTGAATTTCTTTTGCTGATGGTCCAGTAGCAAAACCAAAAAGGATCAGGAAGAATAAACTAAAAATAGATGCGAGCTTTATAGGTTTCATAATACAATCCTGGTGATGAATGCAGAAAATACAAGTATTCGCCAATGGCGATGTGATAAACAAAAATCCCTGCTTTGGAAAAAGCAGGGACTCATTATAAAACGAGAATGTTAACGATTAATACACGTCATTTGTAGTGTTATAAACGTTCCACTCTCCTGTTGGAGTTCTCAGCCAAGGAGCTTTGATCCGTTTGATTTCAGCGAGAGTCTTGTCATCATAAACAATAATTTCTCCCTGATTGTCCCAAACAGATGTCCAAACTTCCGTTCCCTGCTTATTGTATTCAAAGTGAACCACTTTTCCTGTTTTTGCGGACTGCTCGTTAGTCACGGTGAAACAATTGGGTTTGGCCATCATATCATCTTTTTTGAATACACAAACTTTTTTGTTAGCACCTTTTGCTTTGGCAATAGTATTATCTGCCCAAACGTGATTGCTGTTCGGGTGAGTTTTTACAAACAAACCAGGACCTGCAGTTTCTAAAGTATAGAGAACTTTCCAGGCATGCTGAGGATGACCTTCAGGATCAGAACCATAAACAGAAACTTTACCTTCTCCCAGGTGAGTTGTTCCAGTCACAGGACCATATTTGGGATCATCCCAGTTTGCTCCACGACCTGGATGTGGCTTGTTTCCTGTTTCAAATTTAGCAGCAAGTTTTTTAGTTTTTGTATCAATTGCAACAATTTGGTTTCTCATGTTTGCAGCCACCAGAAAATAACGTTTGGAAGCATCCCAACCACCATCGTGCAAGAAACGCTCAGCTTCAATTTGGATAATCTTCAAGTTTTTCAGGTCTGAATAATCAACCAGCCAAACCAATCCGGTTTCTTTGATAGCAACGACCCATTCTGAATCCGCATGAGAAGCAACAATTGCAGCAACGCGAGGCTCTGGATGATACTCATTCTTGTCATACGTCATAGAACGAGTAGAAATAATTTTGATTGGTTCCAGAGTTTCCCCATTCATAATAACCAATTGAGGGGGCCAGTAACAACCAACAATAGCTAATTTGTCTACAAAATTTCCTTTGGGGCCATTGTATTTGGAAACATCAATAGATCGTGCATCCAAACAAACCTTAACTTCCGCAACTACTTTTGGCTTTTTGGTATAAAGATCGATCATATTCACTTTCCCATCCCGGCCTACAGAATAGAAATAACGTCCTGATGCAGAGGAACGGAGAATATGAACCGCATACCCTGTATTAACTGTGCCTGTATGCTCTTTGGTATCGCCATCAAAAACAGCAACTTTTCCTGCATCGCGAAGAACATATCCCATCATATTTTCGACATCTCGATCATGCATCGGCTTGGATGGGCGCTTATCAGGAGCAACAATCAACTTATGAGACTTTTTCATATCAGCCATACCAACTTCTGGTGGAATTGGTGCAGGAATCTGGATAAATTTTGCCATCTGGGCAGTCTCTTCTTTGGTCATTTCACCAGTTCGTCCCCATCCAGGCATCCCTTTATTGGTTCCATTGAAAATGACACTTTCCAATTTTTTCAAACGCTTTTTCAGCATTTTTGTATCGGTAATATCAGGACCCGTTGCCCCTTTTCTCAACGTACCATGACATCCTGCACAACGGTCAAAATACACTTGAGACGCCTTTTTGAACTCAGCATCCGTCAGCGTAGGAGGCGCTGCGTTTGCATCCTGTACTGTCACTGAACTCAGCGCAAGGCCTAATCCTGCCAATACAGAAACTCCAAGGCCTAATTTTTTTTTCAGATTCAACATCGTACTTTCTCCTTGATTTACTATATGAATAATTATTCTCATCCAGTTCGGATGATGATGACATTGCTTTTCCAGGCTTATCTATTCACCCTAGAATTGCGATAAAATCCAATTTTCCACATACCAGCCGTTACATTCAGCAAAAATGACCCCTATGAAACTTGGACTTTATCCTTTATGAACACTCACCATTTCTTGGCAAATGACGCAGTCAATAGCAAGTGCTGTTCGATATGATAGCGGATGCTACCTTAAAAAATAACAAAAGGCATTTCACGGAACAATTATTCCAGACAATTATGTCCGAAACATTGATCAACAACAGATGCCTTACATATAATTACCTCCAATATCCAACAAAACTTAGCATCAACCAATCCCTCCAAACCTTCATTCCAGACAAAATTGTCTGAAACAATTTCTCTTGTGAGATCACAATCTTGTATTGGTCCTACTTCAATTTGATTGGATAAAAAAGAAAATTCAAGCCGAAATATAACATGCTAAAATATATAATTCAATGGCAGATGTCTGTCTATCCGTAAATCTACGTAGGTATACAACACTTCATGCATCGCAAGTGAGAAAATATCAGGATTTGTTGAACACCCCCCTTGGATTGAAAAACACTCCTTCACAAGACATGAAGTACTAGGTACAGCGAATCAGAAATAAGTATTCAAATTCTTGTCGTGACAGTCTTACTCTTAATCCTAAAATCTTTGGAAGTTGGGAGATTAACGCCGTGTGCAACTTTTCATTGTAAGTTATTGATATTATTTAACATAACATATCATACCGGATCGAAACGTCGACCGCTTGTCCGGTATCTAGAAAACGTGTGTAAACTCCTAGATTGCCGCCGGGCTGGTGTTCCAGGCAAGCCGACATGTCGGACCACCGGAATGATAAAAAAGTCGCACATGACGCGAGATTAAGAGTAAGAACAAGATTAATAGTAAGAGTGAGAATTTGTGTACTTCATTGTGAATACTTGTATTTAGATCCTTATGCAATTCAAGTATCGGTTAGTTTGGTCTTAATTGGTTAATGAATGGCGTTCACCTTGCATGGCTACAACTGAACTTTCAATTTAGGAAATTTTTTCCAGGTTATGGTGGAAATTTTTTCAATTGGGAGAATTCGTCATTCGCAGACTAAAAAATAAATAATGTAGTTTTCAAGAAACAAGACATGGGATTGTTGATAATTTTTGGTGGCCTTCAGGAGACAGCCTTACGTACATCATGTATTATAGCCAGGCTATGTTAATTGATGATGGACAGAAGTTTTTCTCTTTTTAAGGTCAGTAATTAGGAAACACAAGAGTGGTAAAAATTTCTTGGGAATTGATTCGATTTTTAACCATCAATTATAATGGAAAATAAAATGAAAAAGAAATCCTTATTGGTTTACCTAATTTTTAGTATCCTCTTCTTGCTTCTTATATCATGTAGTAATGATTCTGGTTCTGGAGACAATAATTCAACTCAGCCTGTCCTACAATCTGCTAGCCATCTGGCTGTAGGAGCACTTCATACTTGTGCCATCGTAGACAGTGGCTCGATTAAGTGTTGGGGATATGGCAAGGATGGAAGATTAGGAAATGGAAGTAGACTCAATGAAAGTACTCCCTCGCAAGTCAGCAATATCAGCACTGCTGTTCAAGTGACTGTTGGAACGAATCATAGCTGTGCTTTGCTAAATGATGGAACAGTGGAATGTTGGGGAAAGGGCGAAAATGGACTGCTGGGAAATGGAGATACAGTTGATCAAAGCCTGCCTGTAGCAGTCAGTGATCTGAGTAATGTTAAACAAATATCGTCAAGCGCTTCACATAATTGTGCGTTGTTAAATGATGGCACAATAAAATGTTGGGGAAATGGAGAGATAGGTCAACTCGGTAATGGTGATTCAGATATATCACTTGTCCCTACCGCTGTGAGTAATATCACGACTGCAACTCAAGTTTCCGTAGGTGCTTCTTATACTTGTGCATTGTTAAATGATGGTACAATAAAATGCTGGGGATACAACGGCTATGGAGCATTGGGAGATGGAAGTGCTGCTAACCAATTGTTACCAGTCGCTGTCAACGGCATTGACGATGCTATCCAAGTTGATGCAGGTAGTTCTCATGTTTGTGCTCTGTTGAAGGACAACAGTGTAAAGTGTTGGGGACAGAACTTTTATGGACAAATCGGAAATGGAAGCGGAGAAAACCAAGCAATTCCTGTGGCCGTCAATAACATCAATACAGCTATTCACATTGAAGCAGGTGGTTCTCATACTTGTGCTGTTTTAGAAAGTGGTTCAGTGACATGCTGGGGAGGAAATTTTTATGGTCAGTTGGGAAATGGAAACGATTCCAGTCATGAGGATATCCCTCCTGACACCGTCCTCAATATCAGTACTGCTGTTCAAGTGGGCGTAGGAGATCGTCATACATGTGCTCTACTCAAAAATAGCTCGATTAACTGTTGGGGAAATAATAATTTTGGTGAATTGGGAAATGGAAATAATGACCAACAGAGTATCCCTGTAAGTGTTATTGCTGATACTCGATAAGCTTCATAAATTGTTCCATGATCACTCCTTATTGATGAGTTTTCATTTTTCACAAAATGAATGTGACATGGAACACTTCCAATAGTTAGTTTAATTCATTCCAAAAAGATTCTAAGGAAAAGAGCGTTTGTAGATCTATGTTGAAGTGCATTAAACTTCATGTGTAATTACGCCGTGTGCAACTTTTCCTTATAAGTGATTGATATTATTTAACAGAACATGTCATACCGGACTTGATCCGGTATCTAGAAAACGTGTGTAAGCTCCTAGATTCCGGGTCAAGCCCGGAATGACAAAAAA
>JANQHV010000372.1 GCA_028282505.1 SAR324 cluster bacterium
TAGGGCGGCCCGCGTAGGGGGATTTACAGGAACGGATTTTCAACCAAATCCCCCCGGCCCCCTTTGCTAAAGGGGGAGGACAAGCATCAATTTTTCTTAACCTGACACCTATGCCCTCAAGGAAGGGGCGGGGAAGGTTCTGAGAAAAGTTGTAATCATTCTTAACTTAATAGCACAACGAACAATGAAGCTTTACGATTCCAAGACCCACGATTTGACAAGATAAATTCCAGATTGAAAAATCTGAAATGGTATCTCGTCAAAAGATACTCAAAATTTACCGTACAAAAATGCGAATCTATATTTATATAATGAATAGATTTTCCTATTTGTCAAGAAGATCAAGGCCAGAGGAGTGAAGCGAGAGAGAACATGCTTGACAAACACAATAAAGAAGGCGTAAATGGTTATGCATCATCAAACCTAATATTACTGCATAAACGGAAGGAGGAAGCATGTTGATTGGAGTTCCCAAAGAAATCAAAAATCATGAATACCGAATTGGCTTAACCCCAGCAGGAGTACGTGAACTAGTCAGTCATGGACATAAGGTGATTGTAGAGGACAATGGGGGAATCGGAGTTGGGCTGGAAAATCAGCACTACAAAACAGCAGGTGCTAAAATCGTAAAAACAGCAAAAGAAATCTTTGAAAAGGCTGAGATGATTGTCAAGGTCAAAGAGCCTCAACCCAATGAGTGTAAAATGCTGCAGAAAGGACAGGTTCTGTTCACTTATCTCCATCTCGCACCAGACCCCAAACAGGCCAAAGGGCTGGTCAAGTCAGGCTCTGTTGCAATCGCCTATGAAACAGTGACGGATGAACACCATGGACTTCCATTACTGGCACCAATGAGTGAAGTAGCCGGACGTATGTCAATTCAGGCAGGGGCACATGCCTTAGAAAAAGCACATGGTGGTAATGGTACTTTGCTCAGTGGAGTACCGGGAGTGCAACCAGCCAATGTGGTCGTGATTGGTGGTGGTGTTGTTGGAATCAATGCAGCCCGAATGGCGATGGGGATGGGAGCCCATGTGACCATCCTGGATCGTTCGCTGGACCGTCTTAAGGAAATTGACATGATTTTTGGAGGACAGATCACTACGATATTTTCTACGGCAGAAAGTGTGGAATATCACGTATTTCAAGCAGATCTCGTGATTGGTGCTGTTTTGATTCCTGGTGCCGCAGCTCCCAAATTAGTCACCAAAAGCATGCTCAAATCCATGAAACGTGGTGCCGTAATTGTGGATGTTTCGATTGATCAGGGAGGGTGTTTTGAGACAAGCCGTCCGACAACTCACCAAGAACCAACCTATATTGTTGATGGCATTGTACACTATTGTGTTGCCAACATGCCAGGAGCGGTGGCTCGTACCTCAACATTTGCCTTGACCAACGCAACGCTTCCGTATGTGGTGGAACTTGCTGAAAAAGGATACCGTCGGGCCTTATTAGACAGTGAGCATTTTCGTAATGGATTGAATGTCCATTGTGGTGCAATCACTCATGAAGCAGTAGCCAACGACTTGGGATACGATTATAAGCCAGCACTGGATGTGCTGGAGGCTGCTTAGCCTCACTTGATAGCACTATTATCTTGTGGAATTTTTGATTTTCCTATACGTCAAAATCAGAAGCTTCATTAGAAAGAAAAATTTCAATCGACACGAATTGGGGAGGGGGAATTGAAGTGGCGAACTCTGGAATAAATCTCAATGATTTGCAGATAGGGCAGGTGATCAACATCCCAGCTGTCCAATCGGGATCTCAACCTAGCCCGACCCCCACCAAAGATGAGACAGTGGGGTATTTTGTCACAGTGAGCCACTCTGCTCCCTATGGGATTTCGGATGGCGCTACCTTGATGCAAAGCTTTTTTGAGAATAGCAATATTGACTACTTGTCTCCACAACTGTATACGACTGGTTATGAAACTCAAAACGATTATGCCATCAGCCAGGGAGTGCAGTGGAAAAGCTATGCAACCGTCAAAGCTGCCATCGTTCCGAGCATCGTCGAAGCCAGCATGTATGCTGATGCCCAAACATACTTTGCTAATGTAGGGGTAACCCTCAAAGGCTTTGTGCAATGGGCGCAACAGTAACTATGAAATAGGCATCACCAAGGACATAGTGGGCTGTGTAATCAAGATTTGCCCACTTGTCCACCCTCTGTGGGAATGTAGAATGAAGATAAAAAACCTATTAGGTCTGCTATTGATATTTTTTGGAATTGTTAGTGCTTTTGCTATTCCATTGTCCCCTCTTCTTTCAGATAGAAGAATTAATTTCCCTTTTTTAGAAGAAAGCAAGGTTTCCAATTCAATTATCTATTTCGGATTCACAGGGTGCTCTGTTAGTTGTCCAATCACCTTGGGAAAACTTGCCGATTATATTGATAATTCTGAGTATAAATTTGATAGTCTGGGTATTTTTTTTATCGATTTGAATCCCACTGCCACCTTGTCTGACTCTCAGGCTTATGCTTCATATTTTCATCCAAACATCAGAGCTGTTGTTCCTTCCTCTGATCAACTATCCGATATGCAAAGTCAATTTGCACTCAACTACTCTGTCGATGAAAAAACTGGAATTATCAGCCATAAAGGACGGGTATATCTTCTTCAGAAAACGGATGATAATTGGAGAATTAAATCAACTCTAAATGAGAACAGAGTGAGTTTAGAATCGCTTGATAATTTATTTAGTGGTAAAGATTTTTCTGTAATTGAAGAGATGTACACTGTATTTCGCTTGTTAAAAACGGAATCTTAATTGAGTTGGAGATTAAAGATGATAAAAAAATTATTCATAGAGCATTCTAAAAATATTCCTTCTAATGTTAAAGAAATTTTTAAACAAGATTATCGATCCGCCGATAAGTTAATACTCATAATTATTTTGTTTCAATGGGTTATTGCTGCATTGATTTCCTCAAATTATGCTGGCTACTTTAAGTTGGGTATTTTTGGAGGGGGGATCGCTTCTGGCCTCGCTCTTGTCGCATATTTCATTTACCGGGGAGAACTCATTGGAAGATGTCTCATGGCCACTTCAATGGTTATTTTTTTGGCTATTTTTGTACAACAGATGAATGGTTTAGGTGAGGCTCATTTTCAATATTTTATGATGGTCGGTTTATTAATTGCCTATAAAGATAAAATTCCTCTCTTATTTCATACAATTTTAACCGTATTCCACCATCTTTCTCTTACTTATTGCCAGGCGAACGGGATTGAATTATTTGGGGAAAAGATTATTATTTTTTCCTGGGGGAATTTCATTCCACTTATTTTGCATCTGTTTGTTGCAACTTGTTCTGTTCTTGTTGCTCTCTATATTATTCATATCTCTACCATACAATTTTTTGAAAAGGCGAGGGCAATGGTAGTCTTTAAAAGTGCGGCCAATGGAGATTTGGATCAGAGAGTACAGGTTGAGTTTTCCCAGGAAAAAGCAGGTGTTGAGCTCAATCAGTTTATGGACGTAATAAAAAATCTGGTTCTTAAATTGGAATCCTCATCTTCCGAGTTAGCACATATGTCGGAAGAGCTTTCAGCTTCTACTATCCAAATGGATAAAGCTACTGAAGAAATTAGCATGCAGACTGAAGATGAGGTGCAATCCATATCAGAAACCAAGGAATCGACCTCAAATATGATCGAATTGTCGAACCAAACTCAGAGCCGTATTGTTAATTTAAGAAATGTTGTGGAAGAGATGAATGAAAATGCAACGGTTGGAACTTCAAAAATGGAACAAGCCGATGAATCCATGAATAAAATCCAGACCAGTAGTCGGAAAATTGATGGGATTGTCACTGTGATTACAGAAATTGCTAACCAAACAAATCTTCTTTCATTGAATGCTGCGATTGAAGCCGCAAAAGCTGGGGAAATGGGAAAAGGGTTTGCTGTTGTTGCGGATGAGGTGAGGAACTTAGCTGAGCGGAGCAACAAATCGGTTACTGAAATTCAAGAATTAATAGAGGTGAGTAATGAAAATGTAGAAGAAGGTGTACAAATCATTCAAACAACGTTGGAAGTATTTAAAACGTTTATTACACAAGTAAAGAATATCATGGCTGAACTAGGCGAAATAGGCACTGCTTTTGATGAACGAATTAGGGAATTTACGGAAGTTAGTGAAAGTATCAATGGTGTTTTAGAGTCCAGTCAAAATATTTCAGCTGCTACCCATGAACTGTCAGCAACGACCAAACAGGTTTCTCTGGCAGCCAATAAATTAAAAAGTATTGCTGATGACAACCAAACCAGTCTAAGTTCTTTTAATAGTAACTCTGCTGAATCAGGTTAATGAGGGATTTCATTCCATATAAATATTGGATTGAAAATAAACATCTTTTAGAAACCATTTCAAAGCGGAGGCTAGTTGGCCACATTTGAATAATCTACACTTTCAGCATTCGCTGAAGCCATCCCTGAGAACCATTCACAAAATTTATCCTTTCATTGTT
>JANQHV010000425.1 GCA_028282505.1 SAR324 cluster bacterium
ACACCAATGCCAGCAACCAACTATGGTGCTGAGATGAAAGAAATCTTATACTCTGACACACTTTCTCAATTTTGTAAAATTTCCAAAGTGGCAATGATCAAACGATTCGAATTTAAGAGTCTCAATTTTTCATGTCATGCTGGATCAAGATTCTAACGGCAGCTCAGAAGAGCGTGATTTTCAGGAGATTTTAAGTAAGGAAAAATAGCCTCGTAAATTGATATGTATTTTTATGGATAAAATGATGAATAAATTAGCATAAAATTTTATAGACAAAATTATGATTATATCGGGGGAAAGAAGATGATTATATTTTGGTCATTCTGTCTGCTGAACTTACCTGTCTGTTAAGCCTGTCGAAGCAAAACTAATGTCTTCCATATTTTTGGTGGAATCGCTTCGCTTATTCCTTCCTACTCAGAACCCATTAGAGAATTCATAATGACTTAATTTTTTAGATGGTCTATGCCACTCTTTTGTTGAGAATATTAACAATTAACAAAGGAGCAAATCATGGAACAAAGAAGCTATAACACTGATTTAACGGATCAACAATGGGAAATTGTTAAAAAATATATTCCTATACACCAAGGACGAGGCCGTAAAGCCCAAGATTCAAAGCCTCTGATTATCAATGCGATCTTGTATCTTGTTCACATAAGTTAAGCTTTAATTCTTGATTTGTCAGGATTAAATGATGTTGAATGCATCTCCTCTATCCAAGGCTTATCTTTATACACAAAGGGTACCTTGTAACTTGCCAGGGATATGCAGGCAATGCTTTTATCTTGGAAAGTGGCCGAAAATGGTGGTTTTCTCCGTGCTCTCGGAAATCCTTAGATATCCATCTAAAGCGGGACACTTTTAATCCCTTGTTGGTGGGAGTCGGGATGGTTATAGTTTTCTATTCAAAATTTCGGCAATGTTGCTGAGTAACTCATGTGTTTGAAGGCTGGAAGTTGACATTTCCTTTCTGATCGTTTCGCCGCTCTGATTAACCGCCTCGATGACGCCTTTAAATCCGGAACGCATTTCCTTTCTGGTTGTTTCGCCGTCCTGATTAACCGCCTCGATGACGCCTTTAAATCCGGAATGCATTTCCTTTCTGGTCGTTTCGCCGTCCTGATTAACCGCTTCGATGACGCCTTTAAATCCGGAATGCATTTCCTTTCTGGTCGTTTCGCCGTCCTGATTAACCGCCTCGATAACGCCTTTAAATCCAGAATCCAATTTATGCACTACTTTCTGATTACTATCCTCAATTTTGTTGACAATATTGGTAATTATGTCGTTTTTCACTTCCTCCCGTACTTTGACGACAATTTCTTGTCGAATCATCACCAGCAGCTCTTTTTTAAAAACTTCTAATGCTTCGTCGATTAGAGTTTTCAATTCGGCTTGTTCCATGATGGGTCTCCGGTGTTGAGTAAAATGTAGTAGGCAGTGTAATTTTAATAGTGTATCAATTCTGATAACGGGTCTCAATCTGAAAAAAGTTGTAGTGGACGATTTCCTTTCCTTCTGGTTATCAACTTATTCCGGGATAAAACTTTCCCTGATCCCTCCTTAAAAACTAGAAAAGAAACGGTCTCCTCCCCTTTTTTCAAGAGGGCGGGGTCGACCTTCGGCTGGGAGGGGTTCGGTAAGGTATTGATTTTATTAGCTGCTCCTCCTTGAATGATAGCCTATTAATTCGTGTTTCTTCGTATTATTTCGTGGCTAAAAGAGTGACCATCCAGCGATTTATTCCGTTGATTTATTCCTCATTTATACCTTATTAAAAGCTTGGTTTCTTGCGCAAGTCTCCTCATAATACTTTCAAATGCTATATCAGATAACATTGACTCCAAACTCTATCGAATAAAATATAGTATACCCTTGTGAGAAACTGGGATTAAATTAGGAGAATTTGACCAGAGTTTTTGTGGATTTCTCCGGTAGGGAGTTCACAAATAAGCCTAAAAGTATCTTGATGCACTACTTTTTCTTGTAAGTGACTAATATTATAAGACAACTATCATGTCAGTCGAAGGGGTGCGTTCTTCGAGTTGACATCCAGAAATGAAATGCTAACAACAACTACCAAGAGCGTAGGAGTGATTTCAAACTTTATTACTCTTGTTTCTTATTGAGAAAATATTCCCATAGTTTTTGGGCAACGGGTCCAATGGGCTGATTCCTTTTGCGGGTCAGCACCATATCGCATGAACTTTTTTCAATATCTTCGATTTGGAGAGGAATCAAACGACCATCCCGCAATTCTTCTTCAACCAGATGGTAGGGCATTCCTCCCCATCCAAGTCCAGACAAGATCATTTGTTTCTTCATAAAAATGTCACTAACCCTCCAATGTCGGGCACCTTCCACAACGGCATAGTCCATTTTGGGTAGATCCACACTCGTGTCTTTTACGAGGATCTGTACATATTTTCTCATTTCTTCTCTGGAAAGCTTACTCTTTGTTTGAGCAGCAGGAAAAAAAGGAGCGGCCACCGGGCCTATGTCAATTTTTGTGACAAAGAGGGGTTCTGCTTGTTTATAAGTATCAATTCCCTGTGGCAACAACGCAAAATGAACGGTTCCGTTCATCAACTTTTCAAAGCTCCCACCCAAGCTTTCTGTTGAAAAATTAAAACCCGTATGGGGAAATTCTTGCTCAATGTGTTTTAGCGCTTCAAACACAGGTGAGAAGGGGCAGCCAATATCAATGGCAATGCGAATCTCCGCCTCTTCGCCTTTCACTATTTTTTCTGCCATATGTTGCAGACTATCAACATGACTGAGGATGAGTTTGGATTTTTTGTAAAGGGCCTCTCCCTCAGGAGTCAAGGTAGTTCGATACTGTTCTCTGGTAAAGATCTTCAGTTCCAGTTCTTCTTCTAACTTCTTCACCGCCACACTCACTGCGGGCTGGCTCATGTTCAGCGCCTTGGAAGCAGCCAAAATGCTTCCAGTTTCTACAATTTTTTCCACCATATTTAATTGATCAAGAGTCATTATTACCCCCTTTTCAAAATGCTCATCACAGTTCATCGCCTAAGCGACTCAAATAACGCAGGTATATATACAGTTTATACAGAGTATTTACAATCGATATTATCTTTTCATCAAGAAATAGAGTAGCTTGGGGCCTGTTTGGAAAAGGTGGTTCATCACGAAACATCGATCTCATTGAGCGGATTTTTGAGAAAATTTTCATCATCCTCTCTCAGAAAAAGGGAGAGGATTTAAAGGTATTGTCACGTTTTAAACGCAATTTGGTATGAATTAGAAACAAAAGGCATTAATGACAATCAAGCACGTATTGTATTTAATAGTTGTAGCATTATTAATGGTTTCCTGTGGCGATCTCGATGAAATCAATGGACTGGAAGAGATCGTAGGAGAAGACGATGAAAAAAAAGAAGACGAAGATGAGAATGGCCTGGAAAAATTGCAAGCGTTGCAAGAAGAAACCATTCTAGTCCGTACCGGAGTCTTTGTGGATGCGGTAGTGAGTGGGGTCGATTACACTTCCAGCCTATCGGGGGTGACTGATGGCAGTGGTACCTACAAGTATTATGATGGAGACCGGGTGACCTTTAAAATTGGGGGAATTACCCTGGGAACGGCAACCGGACAAAGTCAGGTCACGCCGGCTGATTTGGCTGATCAGGCCATAACCGATCAAAAAACAGTCAATATGTTACGTTTTATACAAACATTGGATGATGATGGAGACCCCAGTAATGGCATTACCATTCCAGAAACGGTGCGTACGGCAGCAGCGAACATGAGTGTGAATTTCGATCAGTCCACCTCCTCTTTTGAGACAGCAGTTGCCGCAGAGATCACAACCCTGACTTCCCAACTGACGATCGGCACGACGGGTTTGACGTCCGCCGCTGCGGCAGTGACCCATTTCCAAGAGACCGTAAAAACCAGTCAATCAACGGACAATATCATTAGTGCTGTAGAAAACGCTCCCACGGATATTAACCTCACTGCAACGAGCATTGCCGAGACGACCAATACATCAGCTACGGTGGGAACCTTTAGCACGATAGATCCTGATAGTGGGGATAGTCACATCTACTCCCTGATTTCTGGAACCGGAGATGACAACAATTCCTCTTTCACCATTGAGGGCAGCACGTTGAAAACAAAAGTTGCGACCGATTATGAAACCACGAATCTTTACAATATTCGTGTCCGTACAACTGACTTGACTGGCCAGATTTATGAAACCGGATTTCAGATCACGGTCAGTAATGAAAATGAAGCTCCTACGGATATCAGTTTGAGTTCGAACAATGTTGCTGAAAATGAAGCCTCTGGCACGACAGTCGGCACGTTGAGCACGACGGATTCGGATAGTGGCGACACCCATACCTATTCCCTGGTTTCTGGGACCGGTGATACAGATAACAGTTCTTTTTCGATCTCTGGAGACTTTCTTTTGACAGCAACCAGTTTTGATTACGAAACGGCGATGACGAAGAGTGTGCTGATCCGGAGTACCGATTCCAGTTCTCTGACCTATGATGAGTCGTTTACCATTACCATTACCGATGTGAGTGATACTGCTACCACGACCACGACTACAACAACTACCACGACTACAACAACTACCACGACCACGACTACAACAACAACTACCACGACCACGACTACAACATTAGTCCAGGGAGGCAACGCACTCACGGCATTGTCCCTCAGTGGAGTTGTCACTTCTCTGGCAGGGTCGACTAATACAGGCGCACTTACCGACGGCACTGGCTCAGCCGCCGCATTTACAAGAACTTCTGGTCTTGCAACCGATGGTACCAACCTTTATGTGGCTGATCAAAACGCAGTTCGCAAGGTTGTTATCTCTAGCGGAGTGGTTACGACTATAGCAGGATCGGTAGGCACGGGGTACATAGACGGTACTGGCTCAGCCGCCAGCTTTGACAATATTTATGCAATTACCCTCTCTGGAACTAACGTGTATACTGGTTCACACAACCAGCACCTTATCCGTAAAATTGCCATTTCCACTGGGCTTGTCACCACCCTGGCCGGATCGGTCTCTTCCGGATCAGTTGATGGTACCGGTTCGGCGGCCAGTTTCGATGCTATAGACGGCTTGACCAATGATGGCACCTCTCTCTATGCTTCTGATTACAACAACCATCGGATTCGCAAGGTGAATCTCTCGACGGGTGTGGTCACCACCTTCGCTGGATCAGTTTCTGGCTCTGCGGATGGTACTGGCTCTGCGGCCAGTTTTAATAATCCATCCGGTATCACGACTGATGGTACCAATCTTTATGTCGCTGGTCGGAGCAGCCATAGAATCCGTCAGATTGTCATTTCGACGGGTGTGGTCACCACCCTGGCTGGATCAGTTTCTGGTTCGGAGGATGGCACTGGTTCGGCGGCGAGCTTCACTTCACCAAACGCCATTGCCACTGATGGTACCAACCTTTATGTAATGGGGACGGACCATCGAGTTCGTAAGATTGTCATCTCGACGGGTGTAGTGACGACCCTGGCTGGATCAGTTCAAGGTTCGGCAGATGGCACTGGTTCGGCGGCCAGTTTTAACACCTCCACTTTCCAAGGATTAACCGTGGATGGGACCAGTTTGTTTGTTGGTGATGATAATAACGACACGATTCGAAAAATTGATTGATCTGTTATAGCAACGAAGGAGAAGGGGACTGATTTATTATTTGATAAATCGTCCTTTTTTTATGTCCTTTTTCATGTCTTTACTGTCTTTCGGATTTGAACCTATTCGAGAATAGTTGAGAAACTGTCAACTACTTCACCTCGATTCTGAAAAATTCTGATTTTTTATGCAAAAATTTGTTAAGTGACTAAAGGCATGTTATAAAAAAATAAATAATTCTCTTTTATTTACAGGAACATGGGAGGGTAGTTTTTGATACTCTGGAATATACCAAAAAATTAACATCAGTAGGAGTTCTTCAGGAACAGGCAAAAGCCCACATAAAAGTCTTGGAAGGAATTTTGGATAAACTAGATGAAATTTCCAAGAACCTGGACTGACATTCCACAGTTATCCACAAGCTAGCTTACTGAAATTGAATCTAAAATTTCGATCTATCTCAACCTCTCTTACACTCAGAAAAAGCTTCATTCTTCTAACTTGTATTTATTTGATCACCCGCATCTTGGGTTTGGTTTATTTCGCTCCCCACAATGATGAGGTAAATTATGCTCAGGTGGCGATCAATGTCCATTTGGACTGGGAAAATAACAAGTACATGTCCCTGGATGGGCGGGTGAACCGTGATTACAAGGTACCTCTGCATTTTTGGCTCACATCATTAACAGTCCGCTTGTTCGATAACCCGATGGTGGGGATGAGGTTATGGTCCCTATTTTTTGGGACAATAGGCTTTCTATTCACCATGCTGTTGGCGCGACGGTTGTTGGGTGATGTTGTCGCGGTCCTGGCTGGGTATTTTATCGTTTTTTCCGAATATCATCTCTATTTTGACAGTATTGGGCTGCAGGAAGTGCTGGTCTATGGACTGGGGGCGGCTTATCTTTTTTTTCTCTATTCATTTCTCCAGTCTCACTCCTGGAAAATGGGAGCATGTGCATTTTTATGTCTGCTGGGCTGCCTGCTCACCAAAGCTTCGGGGCAGTTGTGGATTCTGTTGGGGAGTGTGATCCCTTTGCTGGTGATCTGTTCGTGCAAGGAAGAGAAAAATTTAAATAAGGTGGTATTGGGTATTCCTGAGATATATGGATTGTTCATTCTGCTCACTCTGGCGACTCTGGGGGCTTATAGCCTGATTATTCCTGGAAAGTTTGATACAGTTAAAGAGTCCTCCTATCAGTTGGAACTGGTTCATTCTTTCGAAGAAATATTGAGCTTTCCATGGGGCTCATGGTTGGGTAATTTCCAGTATTATCTCTCTGTGTTGTGGTTGGATCAGTCGTATTTGTGTGTTCCTCTCCTTTTCATAGTGGGATGGGTGGTGATTGAGCATATCAAAAATCTTCAGAGCACCTGGAAATGCCATAGTTTGATAGGAGTTTTCTTCTTTTTTTCGTTTATTCCCCTGGTTCTGATTGCCAAGAGCCAGGCAGTCCGGTATTTTGGCATAGGACTTTACGGGTTTTATTTATTGGTTGCTGCTGCTGTTGTTTTTGTTGCTGCTGACTGGAAACCCGGCTGGCAAAGAGCAGGCATTGTCTTGTTGATGGGCTGGGCTGTCTGGAAGCTCGCATTCACGTATCCATTTTTGATAAAGTGGGAGCAGACAGAACTTTCGCTGCGGGAAACCCCTCCGGGTTGGGCTAACGGAAGTGGGATGATGCAGTTGATCGAAAAAGTGGAGAAGTTCTCCCCAGGTTTTTTAATCTTGGAGCGGCAGTGGGGACATCCAACAACCACGATTCAAATCTTCGAACATCAGTTTCCTCATCTCGAAAAAGGACTGGTCCATCAAGACAATTATGTGGCAGTTCATGATATCTATGAGCAATTGCAGGCGGGCCAAGCGTTGCACATGTTATTCGATTTACAAATCTCTGGTAATTCTACCTGGCAGCGTGAATTGCTCAATAACCCCAAATTTTGCCAAGACCGAGAATTGTATAGCAAACCCTATCCTTCTGGAATCGAAAAGGAGCTGCAACCCATTGTAATTTGCCATGCCTGGAAAGAATAGCATGAAGTCTACAACGCTGCTCCATCATCCAGTCATTATCTTCTGTGGCCTGTCAATTCTGGTGTGGTTGGCCTATGCCAACTCATTGGAGGCGGTTTTCCACTTTGACGATTATTTCTTCCTGATCAACAACCCGACAGCTTCTGATCTTTCAGCAATTCTCGACAGGCTCTTTTGGCCTTTTTCTTCTGGCAGGGCTTTGCCGCTCCTGACATTTTATGTCAACCAGCAACTCCATGGACAGCAGGTTTGGGGATACCACTTTTTCAACATCCTGTTACATGCGATCAATGCGTTTTTGGTGTTTCGACTCGTTCTTTTCATGCAGCAACGAATTTATCGGGATGACATTCCAAAAGTCCTGTTCTTGTGCAGAAGAGAAACAATTGTGGCACTCCTGACAGCCTCTTTGTTTGCCTGTCATCCTTTACTGACTGCATCTGTCACGTATATCATCCAGAGGTCTGGTCAGTTGGCCACCACTTTTTATCTGTTGGCCACCTTGAGTTATCTTCAGCTTACTGTGTACTCATACAGACAGAGAAAGTTTTGGCTGTGGCTTGGGTTGGCTTTGCTGTGTTATTGGGCGGCTTTCAAATGCAAAGAAATGGCCTTGACCTGGATTCTCATCCCTTGCCTTTATGAATTGGCCACTCGGTTGCACACTCCCCACCGGTTACTCCATTTTTTCAGATGGGTCTGGCTCCCTCTTTTGACTTTTGTGGCTGTGATTTCTCTCTATCTTCTCAACGCAACTCATTTGTTTCAAAACCATGGCGTGATTGGATTTGAAGGGCTGTGGAGTCCCTGGGTTCAGTTTCAGAGCATGTGTCGGGCATTGGTGCGTTACCAGCTTCTGCTTTTGCTGCCTTTTCCACAATGGATGAATGTGGATCATGGATTTCTTCCATCGCCGGAAGAATTGGATCATTGGGCAGTGCTCGCTCTGATCCTGCATGGGATGCTTGGCCTGTTGGCATTTTATTTGGCAAAAAAAAGATGTGTCATGGCGGCTATGGGCATCGGCTGGTTTTACATCACTTTTACACCCTATGGTTTGATTCCTGAGAAGGATCTCCTTGTAGAATATAAAGCCTATCTGCCCTCCATTGGGATGATGCTGATTTTGGCCGAAGGGCTGATTTTTGTATCATCGCGTCCATCTGTCCGCCAGCTTGCTTTTGCCCTGGTGCTGGTTGGCATAGTTGTGTGTGTGGTGGGGGTTCGCGAGAGGAACAAAGTCTATCAGACTACTTTGTCGCTTTGGAAAGATGCGGTGAGTAAAAATTCTGATAACGTGCGAGCTCTGCACAATCTGGGACATGCCTATTCGGAGATAAACAACTATCCTGCCGCCATTGTCTATTTGCAAAAAGCTTTGCAGGTCGAACACGACTATCTCTTGTGCCGACTGAATCTCGCCCGGATCTACATTTACCTGGCCCGGACTGCTCACAATGCATGGTATGATTTGGATCAAGGCATGAAGCTCGTCTCTCCAGACAGTCCCCAAGCTGCCAGAATCACCGAACAGATTGAACAACAGCTGTTGCTTCGTGAAAAATGGTACGAGGAAGGGTTCCAAGAGTACGATTTGTTGTTTCAGCAGGCCAAGCTGCTCAAATCATCGGAGAGCCTTGAGATCAAAAAGGACGCACACCGGGAAGTGGCTGAAGCTCATGCGGAGCAAATGAATTATCAGGAAGCTTATTACCATTATGAAGAAGCCCTTGAGGTCTTCATAGGAGATCCAAGAATAAAACAGAGATCGGCAATGGTATCTTTCCAGATGGGAGTGGCTGCCTTCGAACAGAAGGATTTCAAAACGGCGCTACATTGGTTGCAGCAATCCAATGCAAGATGGCCAAACCAGCCAGATGTCCTCTATTACCTTGGGCTCGTTCTGCTTCTCCAGGGAAATCTTGATGCAGCAAGAGAAAACTTTGTCCGTGTTCTGGAACTCCAACCGACCCACCCTGGTTCTAAGGCTTTATTGGAAGAATTGTAAAATAGGCAGGTGTGACGAGTTGCTGATTGTTTAGAGTATTTTAACCAATGTGGCAACGACACCAATGCCAACAACTAACATGGTGCCAAGACGAAGCGTGAGATCGTGTTTGAGCCGAAGTTCTAACTCTTTCAAATCTTGTTTAGTAGCTAGATCATTTTCTACCAGTGTTTTGAGCGCATTTGCCTGAACTTCTGCCTGCTCTTCAGTGAAGCCAACTGATTGCAGAGATTTGACATAAGCATGAGTATCAAAAACCAGCATACGGCACATTTGGGTAAAGAATGGAGGAAATTTAAACGTGTTCAAACTCTAACACACTTTCTCAATTTTGTAAAATTTCCAGTTATTGGAATCGGTTAGCCATGTCCAAGAGTGGACGCAGTTGTGCGCAATGGCCAAACTTTTCCTGGATTTGTGAAACAGGTAGCTTAATTGGTACCTGTAGGTAAACTTCCAGTAAATGACGCAGTACTTTGTTGTGACACTGGGGGTACATGTCAATGATGGGATAGACCAGATCTACTTCCCACTGCATGGAGTTCGCAAGAACCAATGGACTTTCGCCTTCTGTTTGTTCCAGGTTTTGATTGAGCAGGGCCATGGCTGCAACGAAATACTGTTCGTAAATGGTGTGCCATTTTTCAGAGTCCAGGAATGGAGGTGGTACTTTTTCAATGAGGGTATGATGAAGATCACGGGCTTGTTCAAGTTGTCCCTGAGCAAAAAAACGTTGTGCGATGAGGGACTGGCAGGCTGGATGCTGATAAAGGAAGGGATGATCCTGCTTGTGAGACAACACCAAGTCGCAAAAAAAGTACAAAATATCAGTCCGGATGGAAGGCCAACTGTTTTTATATTTCCCGGATAGCTGGTTATCGAGGAATTGCTGTGCATCATTCAGCAGGTTTTTCCCTTCTGGAAAAGGGACAGAATCCTTGGAAATCTGATAATACAGTCCATTGAAAGAGACATCATTGAGGGAAGGGAGGGTATGTCGAAAATCTTGATGGAGGGTGGGGGCATAGATGGTTTTTTTTTCTTCAATGAATTGATTCAGGATTGTAATAGCCTCCAGAGCGTTGTTACGGATGCTATAGAGGCGGTTATTGAGAGAAAAAGCGAATTGGGAATAGAGTTGGATATCCGGTCGGATCTTTTCTACCTGATGGGCGTAGAGGAATGGACCGGAATCGGTATTGCCTCCCAGAAACAAATATGCATTTTGGGGCAGGCTTTCCAGGACAATCCTGGCATAATCGAAAGCAAAAGTGTCTTGTCGTGAATTGTTCTGCTTCCAGTTGGTGATAAACGTCCAACTGAACATGATAAATGCCAGCAGACCAAGAAAAAGGTTTTTGTGCTTTTTAGAAAATTGTGGCAATTCCTGGACCCATTTGAAAAAAACGGAGCCTGAAATAATGGCTATTCCAAAAGGGACGAGCTGGTAAACCAGGTACATGTCCCGGGTGAAACCTGCGTAAATATTGCGCTGAAAAATTTTTAAAAGGAGGGCGCTGGAAAGGAAGGCAAAGAGAAATGCCCAAAATAGTTTTTTAGGAAAACGATGCCAAAGCACGACCGCTCCCAGGATTGCGGTAGCACACCCTGGTATAGAAAATTCTACCAGTAGTTGCTTGCCAAAGAACTTTAAATATTTGGTAGTTTGGATGAAATTTTCCAGCCAGGGGACATTGTTTCGATCTTGCAAGTAGACCTGACGAGTGATGTACCACCACAAATCTTCCAGGTTATTAACCAGTCCCCAGGCATTGATATACGGTTCGAACTGAGAACGGATGATCAAATAAAGATAAGGGGACAAGCCTGCTGCAAGGCAAAGAAATGACAGGATAAGGTGTTTCACAGAAAGCAGAAGTCGCCATCGTTCGTAGAGGATGAGAACATAACATCCGGAACCGAGAATCATCAGTGGCCAGTGATGGCTCAGGCTCAAGCCATATAGAAAAGCGGTTGTATAGAGAAGTGCAGAATGGAAATTTTCCTTCAGCTTCAAGCAAAGGGACAGAATGCTAAAATAGAAGAGCACATGGAGGGTGTAAACTTCTGCAACAATGGCCTGTGCCCAGAAAGTTGCAGAGATGCCGTAGAGCAGGGCCATGAAAAGACCAATCCAACGAATGCGAACCAGCATCAGGATACAAAGATAAAAAATTCCGCAGCTCACTGCACCCATTACTGCACTGAGAAGATGCATCCGAAAAGCGATGGAGCCAAGGGGCAGGAGAGTGAACAATTTGCCCAGCATCGTGTAAAGCGGATATCCGGTGGGGTAAGCAATTCCTGCAAAATGTGCCGTAGTGATCAATAGCCCGGAATCCTCCAGGGTTACTGTATGTGGCATGGTGACCAGATACAAAAGCAGCAATGGCAGTGACACACATGTTCCCCATCGCCATTCCTGGCGCCAGATCACAAAAGGAGTTTTAATTTCCTCAAAAAAAATAGAGTGAGCATGGTCTGTTGTCTTCATTTATAAAAAAGGCAGGAACGGGAGGGCGAGGAGAGCTTGGTTGGTATGCTCGAACGAAGTTGGGTATTATCATGAGCGGCAGAAGACTGCCGCTTACATGTTTGAATTAGTGACCGTGCCAGGTTTTACACAGGTGCTTGTCAGAGATTGGAAGAAGTGGAACTTTGCTGAGAAAACTCAAATAACAAAGGAAGAAAGCTCCTGCAAAACCCAGAGTGATTAGAATTTCATGGAAGCCAAAGTAAAAATGGAAATGTCCTTCATGCTGCACGGAAGGAACGATCAAAAAATACATGGCCAGCCATTGACCCGCTGCTACGTAGATTCCCATGATGCGGATGAGCCAGGGAGTTCGACAAGTAGTCTTCGGTAAAAGAATTAAAAATACGGAAATAAATAACCAGAAGATAATGACTATGAATAATGTCTGCCAGGGTTGGTGAAATGAGCGTATTACCAGGAATGGAGTTTCTTCTGGGATATCCCCATACCAAATAACGATGTACTGGGAAAAGCCCATGTAAGTCCAAAGAAGAGAAAAAGCAAACATCATTTTTGCCAGATCATGCAGACGATTGATCGTGATGTATTCTTCGAGTTGAAATTTATTGCGGCATGTCACTGAAACTGCCAGTAAAATTCCCAGTGCTGATTGCAAGCTGCCTACCATGACAAACACGCCAAATAATGTACTGAACCACTCTTGATCTAGGCTCATGATGAAGTCCCATGCCAGAAAAGAGCCGCCGATGGCGTAGACCAGTGCCAGGGTGGGTGCTAACTTTCTGGAAAGAAGCTCTAAACGAACCACTTCATTTTCTTGTCTGCCATATCCTTTTAAGAGGAAATCACCGAGTTTGCCGCCCCATCCTTCGGAAAGCTGACGAGCCAAACCAAAATCAGGTTTGAGAGAGGTGATGACAAACAGGTAAGAAATGCCGTATAGCAATATGAGCCAAAAAATATTTCGGGTCACGAAAAAATGGAGGTTGAGCCAGCCTTGTTTGACGGCAACGCCATGATGGATGAAGGGATGCTCCACCCATTCATAAAGAATGTGGCTGCCAAAGAAAACGAGAATGAATAGAAAAAAGGAAACAGGTAAAAACGCACCAAATCCTTCTGCCATTCGTTTGAATGGTCGTGACCATTTTGCATCCGTGAGTTGCCAAATGACTCCCCAGATCACACCGGATTGAGCAAGACCGCCCCAAAACATGACATTGATGAGGAGTGTTTCCCACGTGCGGACAAGTCCATCATGGTCTCCAGTTGCCAGACCAATAATGAACATTAAAATCCCCACTGCCACACAAATCCCAAGTCCTATTTTCACACCACCAGGAATTTCAAACCCAGACTTATCCAGTATTTCTTTCATTTAGTTTGCCTCCTTACCAAATTTTGGACTTTTCATATAATTAACCATATCCCAGCGATCCTGAATGGATGTTTGCACTCCATAGGCAGGCATCAAACCCGGTGTTGGTTGAAAACTTCCGGTGTTGTAGGCACTGCCGTAACGGATTTTGTTATATAGGTGAGTTCCACTGAACGCCTGAATCAAAGGGCCAATATCGGGTGGAATGGCTATTTTTCCCTGTGCCAGTTCTACAACGCGATTGATGGGTTTGCCGTTGACCATGGCTTTTCCATCTTTCCCATGACATACGATACAGTAAGTTTCGAATAAAACTTTACCACGGGCAATGGATTCTTCTGTCGGTTGAGTTGGATTTTGTGGTACTGCTTGTCGTTGGGCTAAAGGAACAATGGGCTCGTAGATTGGTTCAATTTTGCCTAAAACAAACCGGACAGGTACAGAGCCTTTGGGAAATTTTTGATACGTTCCTTCTTCTTGTGGTTTGATTCCTTTTCCATCATACATTTCGAGGAAATAGGGGTATTCTTTTCCGTCAAACCAGGGTTTTGAATCGTCTTCGATGCCATACCCTTCTCTTTTGGGATCGGCGTAAGGACGATTGGCGGGATCGGCCCAACTGTTGTAGCCAAGGGATAAACAGATCAGGAGTGCCGGAATGAATTTGATTCGTTTAGCTATTTTCAATGTGTACCTCCTCTGCTCCATGAGATTTAAAAATTTCTTCAAAGTCTTTGATTTGAGAAGGATCACAATCGACGACAACACCAAAACGGTCTCTTTGGAAACGCGTGTATTTTTTAGCTCCTGCGGGAAGCGGGTGGCGCAGTGTGTCGATAACACCAAGCAGAACCATGCCAGCCAATGTGAAAAGAGCGGTAAATAAAATCGTCAGTTCAAATCCAATGACGGTGAATGGTGGGATCGCAACTATGGGCTTGCCACTGACAGGCAATACCCAGTCAGATGCAGTCCAGGCAGTGAAACTATAGCCTGTCAAACAACCCAGCATCCCTGCCAATAAAGAGATGAAAGGCAATCTTGTTTGAGGATCTCCCAATGCGTGATCAATTTCATGCCGGGGACAGGGGGAAAGAACCGTTGGTTTCTTTCCTTTTTCACGTATCTTTTCAACAGCATGGGACATTTCGTCAAGATACTCAAAAGTAGCCCATACTCCGGAAAACTTAGCCATGTGCCTCCTTTTTCATTGGTGGATGAGCGGCCTCTTTCAATTCCATGATTGCCATGGGTGGTAATGCTTTGACAAACAGAGAAAATAAAGTGAAGAAGAAACCAAAACTTCCAACTGTAATTCCGAATTCAACAACAGTGGGCCAATAAGAACCCCATGCCGCCGGTAAGAATTCTCTTTGCAGAGAACTTCCCACAATATTGAATCGCTCAAACCACATTCCTACATTAATCAAACCACAGATGATCCATACTGCGGTTAAATTGTTACGGATTTTCCACCGCCAAAGAGGAATGGGAGCGATTACGTTACAGAAGACCATTAAAAAGAAAGC
>JANQHV010000440.1 GCA_028282505.1 SAR324 cluster bacterium
CATCACGAATGCGATCGTTCATGGAAATTTGAAAGTTCCCTCCATTATCAAAGAAGACTCTTTTGAAAAATTTGATGAAATTGTGAAAGATCGTGAAGCCGTTCCAGAGTATGGAAGAAAAGAGATCATGGTGCGGTTTTCCGTGACTTCTCGGATTCCTTATTTTGAGAAGAATGGAGATCCCGTCACAGCACTGGAGATTGAAGTGGAAGATCAAGGGGAGGGATTCAAACCGGAAAATCTTCCAGACCCCAACGATCCCAACAGTTTGTTGTGTAGTGGTCGTGGAATTCTATTGATTCGCTCCATCATGGATGAAGTCTTTTGGAATAATCAGGGCAATTGTATCACCATGATCAAATATCTGACGTAAATCCCTTGTCTACCACACACCCATTTCATATCTCCGTTAAAGAACTAGTTGAATTTTGCTGCCGGGAAGGTGATCTGATCCTGGGATTCCGTCAAGCACCAAGTGCTCAGGAGGGAATTCGAGGACATCGGCATGTGCAAAAACAAAGACCTGAAGGCTATCAACCCGAGGTGACAGTCCAGCATACATGTCATCAAAATTCCATTGAACTCAGTATTTCAGGACGCATTGATGGTGTTTTTACCGAGGATCAACCAGTCATTATTGAAGAAATCAAAACCACATTATATGTGATAGAATCATTGCCTGATTCTATGCGTTCCCTTCATCTGGCACAAGCCAAGGTCTATGCCTATCTTTATTGTCTGGAGCATGAATTGGAACAGTGTCAGATCCAGATGACCTATTTTCATATCGAAAAAAAGACACAACAAAATTTCTGTGAACCCTACACGCTGGAAGTGCTGGAATCATTTTTCGATTCATTGATACAGTACTATTTGACCTGGCTTGAAAAACTGGTTGATTACCAAGAACAACGCAACCAGTCGATTCAGGAATTAGAGTTCCCCTATGGAAAGTTCCGTCCTGGCCAGCGAGAACTGGCGGTTGCTGTGTACCGCACCATCACCCACCAGAAGCAATTGATCACACAGGCTCCTACTGGAATTGGCAAAACGGTCAGTACGCTGTTTCCTGCTGTCAAGGCTATAGGAGAGAATCAACACGATATTATTTTTTATTTAACGGCCAAAACTCTGGGACGTGCTCTTGCCGAAGACACCCTGGCTGACATGGGACAGCATGGATTGATTTTAAAATCCCTGACGTTAACCGCAAAAGATAAGATCTGTTTTTGTAAGATGGGAGAGGGCTATTCAGAAGCTGAATGTCCTTACACCAAAGGGTATTATGACCGTTTGCCAGCAGCCTTGAATGAATTTTTCTGCCATGATCATTTCACTCGGCCTGTCATTGAAAGATTGGCGAAGCAACATGAGGTCTGTCCCTTTGAATATTCTCTGGATTTGGCACTATGGATGGATGTGATTATTGGAGACTATAATCACGTTTTCCATCCATCTGCTTCCTTAAAGCGTTTTCAGGAGGATAAGAAATACCGGAAAACCCTCTTGATTGATGAAGCTCATAATTTGGTAGATCGTGCCAGGGATATGTTTTCAGCATCACTGCCTAAGCAACAGGTAATGCGGCTGCACCGCATTACAAAACCCCATCATCCTCTGCTGGCTAAACCATTGAACAGAATCAACCGGGATTTTCTGACACTGAAGAAAGCCTGCTTAGACCAAGAAGAGGGTATCCAACAGTGGGAAAAAGATTGCTATTTCTGCATACTCCAACCAGATATGGAATTTTCACTGTTGGCATTTTGTGGAGCATTCGAGCAGTGGTTGCTGGAAGAGTCTTCTGCAAGTCTGGAGGTGAAAGATAAAGACGAATTGATGGATTTTTATTTTCAGGCACGTCAATTTTTACGCATCTGTGAAATGTATGATGACCACTTTGTCACGCTCATCCAGTTCTTCCCTGAATATAATAAGCAGGAAATGGAGATTACCTTGTATTGTCTCGATCCGTCTCAACAGCTCCAAGGGACTTATAAGCTGAGTCATGGCAGCATATTTTTTTCAGCGACCTTGTTACCATTTTCTTACTATATCCGTGTGTTGGGCATAGAAGAGGAACCCAATCAGTTAACCCTGCCTTCTCCTTTTCCTCCTGCAAATTTTGGAGTGTTTGTCTCACGTTATATCAAGGCGACCTATGCCCAAAGGGCTCACTATTACGATGAAATTGCTGATTTGATTCTCTCTGTCACTCAATGCCATCCAGGGAATTATCTGATTTGTTTTCCATCCTATCAGTTTTTAAAAGCTGTGAAAGAGCTGGTTGAGAGTCGAAATAGGACTGCAACCATCATTGAACAGACGACAGAGATGGATGAGTTGGCCAGGAGAGAGTTTTTAAAACAGTTTTCCGAATCCAAGCACCAGCAGGGGTTGCTGGGGTTTGCAATTATGGGAGGACTGTTCGGAGAAGCGATTGACTTGCCGGGGGCCCAGCTCATCGGAGTGATTGTGGTCAGTGTTGGATTACCACAAATTTGTCTGGAACGGGAATTGATCAAGGACTATTTTGATGGTATTCAGTGGCCTGGCTTTGCATTCGCTTACCAGTATCCTGGAATGAACCGGGTATTGCAAACAGCCGGTAGAGTGATTCGTAGTTCAAGCGATCATGGTATTGTCGTGCTGGTGGATGAACGCTTTGCTCAGTATCGCTATCGACAACTCTTTCCTCCTCACTGGCAATACACGATCACCACTGCTCCTGAACAACTGAAAGAGGAGATCCAGCAATTCTGGAATCGTCATTAAAATCAAGGGACATAATACTAATTTTTATTTTGAAATAAAAATTAGTATTATGTCCCCTGATTTTTATTTTTTGAAAACAGCTTGAATTTCTGAGTATTTATGCGAGGCTATCTGTGGAAATATTCAACAGCATAACAAGCTGTTGAAATAGATACAATGACTATTAAAATCAGAGAAACCGATGGAATTGACTCATTTCAAACAGAATAACATTTATGTGGTAACGCTCACAGGATCTCTGACCAACACCACTGCCGATGTTTGCAACAAATACCTGGACCCTGTTCTCAAAGAAATGAAGAACAGTAAAACAGCAAATGGGCTGATTTTGGATTTAAAAGGGGTGGATATCCTTGATTCTTCCGGGATTGGGCTGATTTGTGGAAAATTCGTCCGATTGAAAAAGCAGGGGAAAAAAATGGCTTTATGCAGTCTGAATGAAACGGTGAGACAAGCATTTGTTCTCACCGACTTGGATAAAACCATTCCTGTTTATTCCACTACTATCGAAGGGATTAATCGCCTGGGAGTTTAGAAACACCGTTATGTCCTATTCCACATTGGCCGCTTTTGCGTACGGCTAATTTTGCTCAATGTGGATACTATGCTGTACTTAGTTTCATAAAGAACAGAAAGAAAATATAAGACCCCGAGACCCCATCACACCAGAGTACGTGTGGTGTATCAATCGAAAAGGGCATCAATATCAGCTTGGCTTGGCGATCCTCCAGATTTTTTTTCTTCTTCCTTTTTTTCTTCCCCAGTTCCGGCTTGTTCCATGAGGGCATCAACATCAGGCTGTGCCGGTGAGTCACCTCCAGCCTGATCCATGAGGGCATCGATGTCAGGTTGAGCAGGTCCTCCCCCTCCTTCCCCAGCCATTAAGGCATCAATGTCCGGTTGGGCAGCAGCGCCGCCACCTTGTCCTTTCATGATTGAGTCAACATCCGGTTGTCCTCCTGAAGCGGCAGCAGCTCCGCCCCCAGCCATCAGGGCTTCGATATCCGGTTGTCCTCCTGAAGTTGCTGCTGCTCCGCCACTTTGTCCTTTCATGATTGAGTCAATATCTGGTTGTCCTGCTGAAGTATCTACTTCCTCCACTCGATCTGGATCGACAATGATGAATTCGGTGTATTCGAGGAACAACTCAATATGAAAGGGATATTTACCTGACATACGAAACGCAAGGCGACGGCATTGGTTTTTCTGAGTGACCAGACTGTCGATGGACAGGGTGACCTGTTCCATCAGACAAATCGCTTTTGGTTGGCTATTGTAAGCGGACAGTCCATATTTGTCCTGTACCAACTGTCTGGCTTTTCCGACCAACTGATTGACCATCTCACCAATACTATCAACCACATCGTCGGATGTGTGATCAATGGCTAGTTCATCTTCGGGTAATCCCATGAACAGCATGGACTGGCGGTAAAAATCCATGGCTGCGTCACGTGTAAAATTGATAATCACCAACCCGGAGTAGTCTCCTGCAAACTGTACAAAGCAGCCTATGTCAGGCTTCAAGTGAATACCTGCTATTTTTTGAATGGTAGGAGCAAAATAAACTTCAACTCCACTGGAACCTCCTATAATTTCTTTTGTTGCCTGGCCAAAAATTTTGGAAATGGCATCCACTGTGTTTTGCTTTCTTTGAACAGCCATTACTAATCTCCTTACTTACATGTCAATTGAAGCAGAACATTGCCTCATCTTTCATTTAATTGTGTCCCTATTTTTGTAATTCATATTTTCATTTTCCGCAAACTTATTTTCTTCCTGAACACAGAAAAGTGCATTGATGGAAGTTCAGGGCCTAGTTATATTTTCGGCCAGTTGTAAAAAAACGAATTCCCTTCCTTTCCAAAGATGGGTTAGGGGAGGTTTGAGGAACAATTTCAAGTAGCCTAAAATATAATCATACCGAAAATTTATTGTGCAAATATCAGAATTCTTCGAATATTCCATTGAATTGTATCGCCATTTTAGTGTAAATTATTTTTTCACTTATTTAAAATAAACCCAATAACCCCTTAGCCAAAATTGATTATGCCTGAATTTCAATACCAAATTCCTTTTCCGTTAGGAGAAGATACAACCGAATACCGTCTTTTAACAAAAGATTATGTCAGTGTGACACAGTTTGAAGGAAAAGAAATTTTAAAAGTTGACCCTGAGGGACTAACACTTTTAGCCAAAGAAGCCATGCATGATGTTTCGCACTTACTGCGCAGTACTCACTTGGCAAAACTACAAAAGATTCTGGAAGATTCCGAAGCTTCTGATAATGATGTGTTCGTAGCTTCCCAATTGCTGGAAAATGCAATCATTGCGGCAGAAAGAGAATTTCCGAGCTGTCAAGATACTGGAACGGCCATTGTTATGGGAAAAAAAGGCGAGCAGGTCTGGACGGGGTCCAATGATGCTGAAGCCTTGAGTAAAGGCGTGTTCAAGACCTACATTGGAACAAATTTACGCTATTCCCAAGTCTCTCCCTTGAACATGTTTGATGAAAAAAATACAGGCTCCAATCTACCCGCTCAAATTGATATTTATTCAACAGAAGGCAACACTTACAGCTTTTTGTTTCTGGCAAAAGGCGGAGGTTCTGCCAATAAAACATATCTCTATCAAGAAACTAAAGCCTTGCTCACTCCTGAGAAACTGATTCGTTTCATGGCAGAAAAAATAAAAACTCTGGGTACTGCGGCCTGTCCTCCTTATCATCTGGCATTTGTTGTGGGAGGAACTTCAGCCGAAGCTAACCTGAAAACAGTGAAGCTGGCTTCTACAGGTTATTTGGACAATCTTCCCACTGTAGGTAATGAAGGTGGGCAGGCGTTCCGTGACCTGGAATTAGAAGAGCAAGTCTTCAAGGCCGCCCAAATGAGTGGAATCGGAGCACAGTATGGGGGAAAATATTTTGCCCACGATGTGAAAGTGCTTCGACTGCCACGTCATGGAGCCTCCTGTCCTGTTGGATTGGGAGTGAGCTGTAGTGCAGATCGTAACATCAAAGCCAAAATCACCAAAGACGGAATCTTTTTAGAACAATTAGAAACCAATCCGGCACAATACCTGGTTCCTGTCAATCGTACCGGACAAAGTGAAGTCGTTCATGTTGATTTAGACATGGGAATGGATAAGATTCGAGAAACCTTGAGCGGATATCCCATCAAAACACGTTTCATGCTCACAGGCAAAATTGTAGTGGCTCGTGATATTGCCCATGCCAAACTGAATGAACGCTTGGAAAAGGGAGAAGGGTTGCCCGATTATTTCAAAGATCACATGATTTATTATGCGGGTCCTGCTAAGACACCAGAAGGGTATGCATCCGGTTCCTTTGGTCCGACGACCGCAGGCAGGATGGATTCTTATGTTGCTGATTTTCAGGCAGCTGGTGGATCATTGGTCATGCTGGCAAAAGGAAATCGCTCCAAAGAAGTGACTGAAAGTTGCCAAAAACATGGAGGATTTTATCTCGGATCCATTGGAGGGGGTGCTGCTATTTTAGGCAAAAACAGTATCACCAACGTAGATCTCATCGAGTATCCCGAACTGGGCATGGAGGCAATCTATATGATCACAGTCAAAGACTTTCCGGCATTCATGATTGTTGATGATAAAGGCAATGATTTTTTTGCCTCCTTATTATGAATATGATGCCTTAATCGACAATCTTCAAAAGGGGGCAATTGTTTTTTGTCTCCTTTTTAACAACATGGAGCCACATCATGGAATGGCAGGAACTCATTCAGGATCAATCACTGCATGATCTTCCTTTTAAAATAGAACTCAATGCTTCAGGAAAAATTGAAATGAGTCCCGCAACCAACAGACATGGCCGGATGCAAGGAAAAATTTATGCAAGACTCCATCAATTGCAAAACACTGGAGAACTATATCTGGAATGTTCAATACAAACGGGAAAAGGAGTGAAAGTCGCTGACGTCGCTTGGAGTTCCAATCAATTTTTTGAAAAATATGGAGAAGCAACTCCCCTTCCAGCAGCTCCTGAAATCTGCATTGAAGTCCTTTCCCCGTCGAACACAGACATAGAAATCAATGAAAAAATTGACCTTTATTTAGCCAAAGGCGCATCTGAAGTGTGGATTTGTGATGAAATGGGGGATATGCGTTACTATACAGAACAGGGAAAGATTACCAGTTCAACGATAATAAAAAATTTTCCAGCCAATATATTTGCCTGATCGGGAAACTTCAAACGTTCTTTATTGCACCGGCAAAATGATCTCAAAGGTAGTGCCCTCCCCTTCTGTACTGGAAACATGAATTTCTCCTTGATGATCCTGTATAATGCCATAACTGATTGACAATCCCAGACCCGTTCCTTTCCCCTCTTCTTTGGTGGAAAAAAAAGGATCAAATATTTTTTCCAGATAAGAGGAAGGAATACCTGCACCATTGTCGATGAAACAAATCATTACCTGCTGAGAACCATCATCTTGGGCTAATACTTTCACTTGAATGACAATTTGGGGATCTTCTCTGCCATCCAATGCATCTCGCGCATTACTCAGCATATTAATGAAAACCTGCTCCAGTTGTTGGGAATTGCCAAGTACTTGAGGGAGTTGTGGATCAATTTTTTTTTCCAATCGGATATTACGATTCTTGAGCTGTTCATTGAGCAAAATCAGACTGTTTTCCAAAACCTGGCACAATTGAACAGGCCGATGTTGGATATCAGACTCACGGGCAAAACTTCGCAAATGATTGATAATACTCATCATACGATCGGTTGCTTGTTCCACTTGTTGCAAGGTTTCAAATACCTCTTCTGCATCCAGATCATCAGCATTATCCATCAATAATAACTGCGTACTGTTTCGAATATAGGTCAAGGGTTGATTGAGTTCATGGGCAATGCCTGTTGCTAACTCACCAATAGAAGCCAATTTAGCGGATTGAACGAGTTGAGACTGGGTTGATTTTAATTTTTCATTTGCTGTAACCAATTCTTCATTGCTGTTTTGCAGGTTTTGTTCGATGCGTTTGCGCTCCTTGATTTCACTCTGCATTTGCTGGTTGACAGTGGTCAGTTCTTTTGTGCGCAAATCTACCTGTTCTTCCAGATGGTCCCAGTGCTCTTTCAACTTTTCATCTCGCTTTTGAATCTGGTTGAGCATCTGATTAAACCCTGCGATCAAAAATCCCACTTCATCCTGATCACCTGGCACCATCCGAAGTGAATAATCATTTCTGGTAGAAATCTTTTTCATAGTTTTGGCAAGATGCAGAATCGGTTCAGAAATGATACGCTGGAGTTGAAAAGAAAGGAGAAAGGCAATCAAAAATGAAACAAACATGATGGTGACAGCAATCACTCCATATTGTTCGATTCGTGCATCCAGGGCTTCCATGCTGGATTCGATTCCAATGGTTCCCAATTGTTCATTTTGAAAGGTTATCGGTTGAAAAAGCAGCAGTTTCCCATCAAAAAAAGTATGTGTGTCATCTTGCAGTGGAGGCGGTAAGACATCCTTATCAGCACTTTCATGAAAATATTTGGCAAATACCTGTCCATCTTTTTTATAGAGAAATGCTGAAATTACATGAGGTTCTCCCCGGAGAGCAGACAATGTTTCTTCTGCTGTTTCTCGGTCATCAAATAACAACGTTGAAGCAACATTAATACCGATGATGCTAGCGAGGCTGGAGAGTTTATCCCGCATGGCATCTCGAAAAGTGAAAATTTCATAGGTCAAAAAAACAATACAAACCAACACCAAAAGGATGCCACTCGTCAACATAATGATGCGCATCAACTTCTGTTGAATGGAAATATTCCGGAAAAAAAGCATTATTTTTTCTCAAATGGTTCTGTGTTGACAACTCGTGCTATTCTCAACAACTTGGAACTGATCTTAAATCCATCTTTTTCTGCAGCATAAAGATTGACATGAAACCGTACCTTATTGGCTTCCATCATAAAATGAATATGTCCACCCAAAGGACCAAAAGAGTGTCTTTCTCCAATGGTTAAGACACCAAAAGGGGGCAATTCTCTGAAGACTTGTTCTATCCGTTCTTCTTCAACACTTTTACTGATATATAACACATGACAGGAGGTCTCTTTAATATCTTTCACTCGTTTGACTGTTATTTGCCGGCCTCTGATTGTTTCTTTGGCCAGTGCATCCAGTAAAGGGCCAAATGGATCTTTGCCAAATACACAGAATGACATGGGAGCATCCGGATCAATAAAAGTTCCTTTGGGCCACTTGACCAACCTGGCAAAGTTATAAATAAATGCGGCCTTGACTTGAAATTCACGAGTTGTGGCATTCAGTATCACAGGGGATGTCCAAATGAGAATCACCCCCAGTATCAAAGATTTGAACAAAAGTGAACCATGCTTTTTCATCAGAATCTCCAGCTCACTTTTGCATAACCACCCGGCTCCACTTCGATTGGTGGCAAGGTGATGGTATCAGATATAAACTCCAAATGACGGCCCCCAAATAAGTTTTGCAGGACCAGGCTGAAGTCTGAATGCAGGGTGATGTATGCTAACCGTAAATCGAATCGAGTGTAGCTGGGGACTTTTTGTTGGTCGAGTTGATTGACATAATACAATGCCGTATCTAACTCGAAATCGAGTGGTAGATCGAGATTAGAGCGTAGCTGGAACTGATTTTTAGGACTTAATTTTGCTTTATTCTCAACATCTTCATCATAGGTGCTGATACCTTCCGGATCTAGTTGCATTTCTAACCAGGTATACCATCCAATCAATTTCCAGTTTGGCGTCACCTTCCACTGACCATTCACTTCTGCCCCACGAGTCAGTCCATTGAGCAGATTGTCATAGCGTTGTGGAAAAATAACATGTTCCAATGGGGAACACATCGGGAAGACGGATACCTTAGAAGCGCAATAAGGCTCACCGCTTTCTATTGAGGCAAGATGATCATAGATATTGTAAAAGACTGCCAGTTCTAAAAAAGAAGATTTTGTCATCTGGACACGATAACCCGCCTCATAAGCCAATAGCTCTTCAGATGTGACATCCTGATCTCCCTCTAATCTCACGATGCCTGTAGATCCGTTGGGAATGGGGAAGGCCAGAACATTAACCTGTATATCAGCTTCGTTACGGGATGGGGATCTTACAGCACGCGATGTGGCTGCCCAGAATACATGGGTAGGAGCCGGGGTCCACAATAACCGAACACTGGGCTGAAACTCAGAGCCAGTATAATCATTGTATTCGTATTTGGTTCCCATCGTAAAACGAAGCTGATTATCCAGTAAGGTGATTTCATCCTGGATAAAGGCACTCCTTAGTGTATCTTCTCGATGATCAGGAAAAAAACCAACAATCGGAATAACCCTGAAATTATCACGAGTGGTGCGATAACCAAATCCCCAGATAATTTCCTGATGCTCACCAATGGTGAAAGCATGCTGAAAATCCAAATCAAACGTATTGCGAAGCTCTCCGAATCCATCAATATCATTGCGTTCAAACTGATCGTGATACAGTTGTATGGTCATTTCGGAAGTAGTAGAGAAACGATGTTGCCATCGCACCATCAGGTTTTTTCCTAGAATGTCATCATCTTTTACTTCTGGAGAAAGAAAGAATGGATTCACCACGGCTTTTCCTCCGATGGTTCCCACATATTGATCCCCCTGAAAAGTGAGGCTATTCATTTCCGAAATCGACCAGTCTAGCCGAAATCCTGCCTGACGCAATTGCCATGTATCCTCAGCATCTTCCCCCGATTTTTCAATGAAACTGTCTTGGTTGAACCCTTTGAAATAGACGCGATAGTGAGCATTCTTCCCAAGGTTGGCACCATAACGAATACTGCCAAAATCCAATTGACTGCCACTACCTGCATTGATCAATCCTCCCTGAGTATTTGAGGCATCTTTGGTAATGATATTGATGATTCCGTTGACTGCATTGGCTCCCCATAAGGCTGCCCCTGGACCTCGGATCACTTCAATGCGTTTGATGTCATCCAGGACCGTATCCAGCACGTCCCAATACACTCCCGCAAAAGAAGGAGTATAGACACTTCTGCCATCCAACAGCACCAGCAATTTATTGGAAAAAACCCCGGCAAACCCTCGGGATGTGATGGCCCAACGATTGGCGCTCACACGAGCTACTTGCACTCCTGGTACCATCCGCAACAATTCGGCGATGCTGGTGTGTCCTGAGCGTCGAATATCCTCTTGTGTGAGGACGTAAATGGCGGCAGGCACCGAAGAAAGTTTCTCCAATTTTTTGGAGGCAGATGTCACCTCAATGTCCATCAATTCATCCAAGTCCATCTGGATCAACTCACTGGTCACTTCTGCTTCATCCAGGCTGCTTTGCGCGTAGACAGGAGCCATCCCCATGAGTATGAGCACAAACCAACAGCACAAAATTCTATAGTGTTCCAGAAAATTATTTTCAAAATTCCCCTGCCCCCCTTTGAAAAAAAAGGGGAACTCCAAAAAAATAATTTTCTGGAACACTATATCGTACCGAAACCGGCCTTGTTGTATCTCCTTCTTCATATTTTTGAACGTGTCAATGTTTAGTTTGTTTGCAGCTTTATCACAGCGAGCACTTCATTGCCTTTTCCACGGTATTCGAGGCGATCAAAGCATTGCCCATTGGCCATAGCAATACCTCGTCCATTGGGGTCAAATAATCGATCAGGATCAAATTTCAAATATTTTTCCCATTCAAATCCTTTTCCCTGATCCTGTATCAAAAAATGAGCTTCATTTTCCGTCACTGTATACAACAGACGGACTCTTTTTGTTTTGTTTTCTGGCAATTCCAAACGGCGTTTTACCTCCTGTTGCCATTGTTTGTTCTGCACACTTTGTTTTTTTTCTTCATAGGTGACCCCCAGGTTGCCATGTTCAACAGCATTCAATAATAATTCAATGAGTCCCACGGCAGCCTTTTTAGGATTAGGGCAGCCATGTACCACTAATTTAACAATGTGATAAGCTTCTTGCGGGGTACGAAATTTGAAAGTTGCTGATTCCATTAATTTTACCGATTCGACAGTCTGTTCAAGCTCTGCCTGCAACGAGAGATAATCCTGATAGTCAGAAATTGCGGCCCTGACAATAGCCAAGAGAGTATCTTTCTCAAATCCTTTGGCCAGATAATAATAAGCACCTGCCTCCAGCCCCTCTCGAACTTCTTCTTCAGATGACATGGATGTTTGGAATATGACGGGTAACATTTTCAAACGATCATTCGTTTTCATCTTTTGAAGGACCTCCAGTCCTCCCATGTTGGGCATATTTCGGTCCAAGAGAACAGCCTGGAATTCCTGAGATGGGTCTTCAAGCAGTTCGAGTGCTTTTACTCCATCAGTGGCAGTACTCAGTTGATAGCCTTCTTCTTTCAGAAATTCAGTGAGTAGATCCAAACTGTAGGCTTGATCGTCTACTAACAGAACATGTGAATCCATTCAGTCTCCTTATTTTTAAACAATTGTTCAGGTATCTGTGGCCCTTGTGGAATTGTGTCAACGCTTCTTGTTCAGTTGGATATGTTGGGATGAGTTGATCGATTTGATTTGTGGTAAAAATACGTGAGTTATATAAGTAGAATATAACAATGCAGTATTTTGTAAAAGAAGAAAGTGTCGAACTAAGCAGAAGTTGTTTTTAAAACCAGGGTGACAGTGGTGCCGTGATCTGTCAGACCCTCTTTTTGTTCTATGGAAGATAACTCAATGGTTCCTCCATAAGCATTGACAAATTTTTTCATGAGAGGCATCCCAAATCCTGTGCCAACTTCCCCATTGGTGCCTTCACGGCTTGTTGTTTTGCTGATATCAAACACATCTTGCAATAAAACAGGTGACATCCCCATACCAAAATCCCTGATTGTGAGAGTGACCTTCTCTTTTGCTGGTTGTGCCTCAATCATTACCTTAGAATTAGGAAAGGAAAATTTAATGGCATTTGTGAAAATATTGTTGAGTACAGAATTGACAAACGATGTCCTTTCCACCATCACATCCAGGTCCTCTGATACCTGGACAACGGGTTCAATTTGCTTCTGAACAAACCTCTCTCCAAGGACCAGCAAAGATTCATGGATAGCTTTCTTAAGGTTGGTTTTTTCTATGTAGAATTGAGTTTTTTTCTCCTCCAACACCCTCATTTTCCGTACCAGTTCGATGATTTCTAAGGCATTGTCCAATGCCAACATCATGGTTTCTCCCTTGGCTGATAAAATATCCGGTTTGTCCTTAGCAAAGCTCAAATAGGACTTGGTCACTCCAATAGGATTTGCCAGGTCGTGACAGAGGATATGGAGTAATTCTTTCTGTTCTGTATTTTTTTGCAACAAGAGCTCTTCACTGAACTTCAGTTTCAATTGAGTGCGCACTCGCGCTGCAACTTCCTGGGTATTGAAGGGCTTGGTGATGTAATCAATCGCACCAAATTCAAAGCCTTTGACCACATTACCAGAGTCGGCCAGAGCGGTTAAAAAAATGATAGGAATGTGTTCTGTTTTAGAATCTTTTTTCAAGCGTTTGCACACTTCAAAGCCATCCATCTCCGGCATCATGATATCTAACAAGATCAAGTCCGGCATGAATTTGCCCACTACCTTCAGGGCTTCCATTCCGCTATTGGCAATGGCAATACTATAATTTTCCTCTCGTAAGGTTTTGCCAAGAATCTGGATGTTTTGTGGTGTGTCATCCACAATCAAAATGTGGGCTTTTTTGTAAAATATGTCACTCATTTTTTACTTATATATATCTGTGGCTAATCCATTCACTCGATGTAGGATTGAATGGATTGCAAAACTTCGGGAAATTCCCGCAATGATTTGAGCAACCCTTCTGTATCAAA
>JANQHV010000468.1 GCA_028282505.1 SAR324 cluster bacterium
CCTCTTTCTCGCTCTTCTGGAGCAGCATCAATCTCACCAAATTCTTTCACTTCTGCCAAATTTTTCATTGCCAGGACTTTGGTAATAGCTGCCGTCAAAGTGGTTTTTCCATGGTCGACATGCCCAATCGTCCCAATATTCACATGCGGTTTGGATCGATCAAATTGTTCTTTTGCCATGATATTCTCCTAAAAATAATTACCCAGATCTTCAAATCTCGTCACACGATTGTGCTTTGAGATATACCAACAATTTCGTTAGATAGATTCTCAGCTATCGGCTCATAGTGGCTAAATTGCATTGTATACACACCCCGCCCCTGGGTTACTGATCTTAAATCCGTAGAGTACCCAAACATCGCGGCTAGTGAGACTTGTGCGTCAACAACCTGCACTCCAGATTGCTCTCGCATTCCTCGAACACGCCCTTTTCGAGAATTTAAATCATTAATCACCTCTCCCATGTATTCCACAGGAACGGTCACTTCGACTTCCATCACAGGTTCTAAAATCACAGGCTTTGCTTGACGAGCCCCATCTTTCAGAGCCTTGGCCCCTGCAATTCTAAAAGCCATCTCTGTTGACTCATTATCACGAGCATTCCCGTTGAGTAAGCAAGCTTTGATGTCAATCAGAGAGTATCCTGCAAGAACTCCGCTATCGAGAGCATCTCGGAATCCCTGCTCAATTGCTGCCACATACACACTGGCAAGCGAATGACTGCTAACCTTATTTTCAAAAACGACCCCTTGCCCCGGCTTCAAGGGGCTCAACTCTATCTCACAATAAGCGTATTGATCTTTTCCACCTAAGTTATGGTCGTATTCGACAATGACTGCTGTTGCTTCTGTAATTGTTTCGCGATAAGCAACCCTAGGTTTGCCAACGTTACAGGCAACTCGAAATTCTTGTTTTAATCGTTCAACAATGACTTCCAGATGAAGCTCTCCCATTCCAGAAATCAGTATTTGCCCTGTTTCTTCTTCCACTTTTGCGTGAAAAGAAGGATCTTCCTTAGCCAGCCTTTTTAAAGCCTGATCCAGTTTATCCTGATCTGCTTTGGTCTTAGGCTCAATGGCGACATTGATCACTGGCTCAGGAAATTCTGTTTTTTCCAAAATGAGCTGTGTCTTTTTTGAGCAGAGGGTATCTCCTGTGGTCGTAAAATTGAACCCAATCACTGCTCCAATATCGCCAGCATTAATCGTTTTAACTTCTTCCCGCTTGTTGGAATGCATTTTCATCAGCGTTCCAACACGCTCCCCTTTTTGCTTGACAGAGTTGTAAACGGCTTTTCCTGCTTCCAACACTCCCGAATACACCCGAACAAAACTCAATTGCCCGGCAAAAGGATCAGAAGCAATTTTAAAGGCAATGGCACACAGAGGTTCTTCCTTGAAAGGTTTTAGAGAAATTTCTTTCTCTGTCCCGGGTTGAAGTCCTTTAACTGGCGGGAGTTCCTCTGGAGAGGGCAAGTATTTAACCACAGCATCCAGCAGTTCCTGCACCCCTTTGTTTTTAAAAGAAGAGCCACAAAGCACTAAAGTTATTTGATTTTGTAAAGTGCCCTTGCGTAAAGCGTTTTCTATTTCGCTTGGCTCGACTTTTTCTTCTTCTTCTAAAATTTTTTCAAGAAGCTGGTCATCGAATTCCGAAGCCACTTCCAGCAGCTTGTCGCGATACTCAGTGACCTGTTCCTGATATTCTTCAGGGATGTCTCTGATTTCAAATTTTGCCCCCAAAGACTCGTCATCGTAATAGATAGCCTCTTGGGTAATCAGGTTGATGACTCCCTGAAAACCTGCTTCTTTTCCTATCGGAATTTGAAGAGCCACCGGGTTTGTGCCAAGGCGCTCTTCCATCATTTCTAAGACGTGAAAGTAATCGGAGCCAATCCGATCCATTTTATTGACAAAAGCAATCCGAGGCACTTTGTATCGATCTGCCTGCCTCCACACTGTCTCTGATTGTGGCTGAACCCCAGCCACTCCACAAAAAACGGCAATCACGCCATCCAGTACTCGCAGAGAACGTTCAACCTCTACGGTGAAATCAACATGTCCTGGCGTATCAATAATGTTGAAATTGTATTCTTCATTATCCACCTTCCAGGAACAGGTGGTGGCAGCAGAAGTGATGGTGATTCCTCTTTCTTGTTCCTGCTCCATCCAATCCATGGTAGCAGCACCATCGTCGACTTCTCCAATTTTGTGAATCCGCCCGGTGAAATATAAAATTCGTTCCGTAGTTGTGGTTTTACCAGCATCAATGTGTGCCATGATGCCAATGTTTCGTCTCTGCGAGTTCACAAAACCCTGACTAATAACAAAATGTTACCAGCGATAATGAGCAAATGCTTTATTGGCTTCTGCCATTTTGTGTGTGTCTTCTCTTTTCTTGACAGAAGAACCTCTTTCATGAAAAGCATCCATCAATTCGTCAGCCAATTTGGCTTTCATTGATTTGCCACTGCGCCCACTCGCATAATTAATCAGCCAACGCATTGCCAATGCCTGGCTTCTATCATACCTGACTTCTATCGGTACTTGATAGGTTGAACCACCGACTCTTCGCGATTTCACTTCAACCACAGGAGCCACGTTTTTTACAGCAGTTCGGAATACTTCCAGGGCCGGTGTCTCTTTTTCTCTGTTTTCAATGATGGAAAGCGCACCATATAGAATTTTTTCTGCAACACTTTTCTTTCCTGATTCCATCAGATTGTTAATGAATTTACTCACCAGTAAATCATTATACTTGGGATCCGGCAATACCTCTCGTTTAACTGCTGAATGTCTCCTTGCCATAAACTTTCCTTTTTTTCCTAGCTTCGTTTCGCACCATATTTAGAACGCCCCTGTTTGCGTTCACTCACTCCTACCGTATCCAGCGCGCCACGAACAATATGATAACGAACACCAGGTAAATCTTTCACACGACCTCCACGAATCAGCACAACGGAGTGTTCTTGCAGATTGTGCCCAATACCAGGAATATAACTGGTGACTTCGATCCCATTGCTCAAACGAACCCTGGCGACTTTCCGCAATGCAGAGTTGGGCTTCTTGGGAGTGGATGTGTATACTCTCACACAAACTCCACGCTTCTGTGGACACTCTTGCAAGGCAGGGGTGTTACTTTTTGTCATTTTTCGTGAACGTCCTTTACGGACTAACTGATTTAATGTCGGCATACTAAACTCTTTCTTTGCCTTAATCGCACCAAGGTAAAGAGGGTTCCAAGAACCCTGTCATTTATTACGATTTCAAAATCAGGGGTCAGATTCTCCGTGGGGTTTTCATACAGAGAATGAGAAAACGGACCTTAATTTTAACCGTTCCAAACAGGTAAGATTTGATGGCGAACCCATTTATCTAAAAACAGCATTTTTAACAGATATTTTTCTTCTTAGCAATATAATAATTATTTATTTTATGTCTTCAAGAATTTCATTGATTTTATTTTTGATGTAACTATTTGAATTTAAATAGTTTATTCGGATTTTTGTATTTTATGACGTTCTTACAATTTTTTGTACGCTGATCAAGTGTGGAGCTGCGAAAGGATGATTTAGCTTCCTAATTTCTAATTTACCACGATGTTGACCAATTTGTTGGGAACCACAATCATTTTGCGTACCGTTTTATCAACAAGATACGGTTCAATTTTCGCAGAACCAAGCGCTTGTTCTTCGATGGCTGAATTGTCCAATCCTACTGGGATTTCAATACGGTCTCTAACTTTTCCATTGACTTGGACAACCAGAGTGACCAGGTCTTCTTTTGCCAGCTCTTCATCAAATGATGGCCAAGACTGTATATGCACACTCTCCGCTGAGCCCGTCTGTCGGTGTTGCCAAAGCTCTTCAGACAAATGCGGAGCAATGGGTGCCAGCATCAATACTAAAGCGTCCAGGGCTTCTTTCCAGGCAGGAGAAGCGTGCAATTGCTTTGATGTACTCTTCAGTGTGTTGCGGAAACTCATCAAGGAAGCAATGGCTGTATTGAATTTAAATTGATCATAATCATTGGTCACTTTTTTCAATGTCTGATGAGTGGCCTTGCGCAGTGCATTGATTTGGGCCTCAGATGGTGCTGAAGAAGATTCTTCAGGGTGATTAACCCCAAGGCTCCAGGCATCTTTTAAAAAGCGCACAATCCCTTCGATTCCTTTAAAATTCCAGGAAGCACCGGAACTCCAAGGGCCCAGGAACATCAAATAAGCCCGTACGGCATCGGTTCCATACTGTTGTAACAGGTCGTCTGGATTAACGACATTCCCACGGCTTTTTGACATTTTTTCGTGATCTTCTCCCAAAATCATTCCCTGGTTGAACAGTCGCTTTGCAGGTTCTCGAAAGGGCAGCAAACCGATATCGGCCATAGCTTTGGTAAAGAATCGAAAATACAGAAGGTGCATGGTGGCATGTTCAATTCCTCCTGTGTATTGGTCGACGGGCAGCCAATAATCTCCCAGTTTTTTATCCCAGGGCAAATCCCTGGAAGATAGGGTCTCTCCTTTTTTCCAGTAAGGAGAGATGTAAGCGTAATAATACCAGGAAGAGCAGAAAAACGTGTCCATTGTATCGGTTTCTCTTTCTGCGGCATCACCACATTGGGGACATGTTGTTTTCAAAAATTCCTGGTGATATTTCAGTGGGCTTTCTCCCGTAGGTTTGAACT
>JANQHV010000481.1 GCA_028282505.1 SAR324 cluster bacterium
GAAGGTGCGTTTAAAAGTATACAATATGTCATCCTGACGGTACGCCGAAGCGGCTTGCCGAAGGATCTCTTTGAAATTATTGAGATTCTTCGCAATCTCAGAATGACAAAATACTCTGGAATGTCACTTTTTTAAACACAACTTGGTATCAATAACCTTTGTGCAATCAGTTGATTCAATAAAAGTTAGCAATGAAAGAACGGATCCAGATCCCCAGTTTAAAAGAATTGCATATCAAAATTTTGGATTTTCCTGATATTCAGTCACTACTCAATGAATATCTTGATCGATGCAAAGCAAACGACAAACGTTTGTCACGCCGATATTTTAATGAAGTCGCTTTTGAAAAGAGCACCCCGGGGTATTTGCAATCCATCCTGGGCAAGAAATACAAATTTTCTGATGACACCGTAGAGCGACTGATCCAGGTGATGCAAATTACCAATGAAGAAGCGGAATACCTCTATGTTCTCACACGAATTTGGGACTTGGAAACCGGATTTCAATTAACCGCAGCTTCCTTCTCCAAGTTAGAATCTGAGACCTTACCCACCAAGTTGACCAAACGTTTGGAATCTCTCAAGAATCAGATCTTTCCGACAAAAGATGAGTTGGCAAAAGCCGTCCGATCTACAATTGGTCCTGATTGGAAACAGGTCTGGGAACAAACCATTTTGAAAGCTGCTGAGGTCGAAGGACGCAACAGCTTGTTGTACAAATGTTTATATGAACGTTATGAAAAGCTAAGAAACGCCAACGTCCAAGTCATTCATTTGACTTCCTGGGGACATTTGGTCGTTTTTCGTCTGATTCAGATGTGGGCAGCTCTTGGGGTTTCAACAGACGATTTATTCAATCCTAAATTCATTCGAGATCGTCTGCATCCCCACATGGCCCTAACTCCAGCAGAAATCAAAAAATGCTTGGATGATTTGCAAACAGAACGGGTCATTATTCGAAAAGACACGGGAATAGAAATCAACGAAAATTGGAAAATTGCCAGTGATTTTTTATGGGTGAAGAAATATCACCGCGATATCATGGATCAAGCCTCTCGTTCTTTGGAGGTCTCCTCTCAGGAACGAGAGTACCAGAGCATTTTTATCTCTACTACTCCTGAAAAACTAGCAGAGATTAAACGACAGATCAATGAGGACAAAATCCAACTGAGAAAAGCGGCTTCGGCAAAAGATGGTTCTTTGCTGGTATCTGTCAGTTGGCAAATGTTTCCAATCACAGAGATCGTCCATAAGCACTCAACAGAGGAAAAATGAAAAAATGGATCACGACTGCATTGTATGCATTGTCTCTTTGCCTCATCACCGTTGCTTGCAGCACTAATGAAGAGCCTACGGATGTACCGAATCCCAGTGTGACTGCAAGAATCTTGGGGAAAAGCCTGCGAACCGTTTCTTCCAGCTCTCGTCTTTTTGAATCGCAAGAACGTCTTGAGGGATTAATTGCCAGTTCAGAACGGTTTGCTTATGACTACGGTCCGGATCAGTCAGCACCTGAGGCCGTTGAAAATCCATTTGCTGAGATATTGGAAGATCTCTCTGAATTCATTGAAAATTTTGAGGAAGTCGTTGAACATCCTGATGGAAGCCAGACAAAGAGTGTGTATACACAAAATGAAGGGGGAGGTTTCACCCTCGTCGAAACGACGCTCAATGCTGAAGGAGACCTCATTGCGATGTCTACAACAATCTTCTCCATCAATGAAGATGGTAATCAAGAATTATCGAGTGTTGAGACAAATGCCAATGGTGAGGAAATATTTAAAGAAAGCGTAGTCTTTTTTTCTGATGGTTCCATCTTCGTTTCTTACCAGGATCATGAAGAGGAAACCGAAGGCTCGATCACTTTCCATAGTGATGGATCGGTGACTTATCACGAGACATCAAAAGATGGAATCGTTACAGAGGGTATTATTCAGTCCAACGGTACAGGAACTTACAAAACAACTTATCCCGATGGTTCCGTTCAAGACGGGACCTTTGATGAAAAAGGAGACAACTTTTTTGATTTGGAAGATGATGATTTATCGGGAATGGGGACATTTTTTGAAGACGGTACCGGTAGTGCGACCTTCACCACCCTTGATGGAGACATTATTGAAGAGAGTTATGATAAAGAAGGTGTTGTGACCTCAAAGACTGTTTTTCAGAATGGTGACATCAGTAACGCAACCTATCACCCCTATGGCTCTTTTACAGAAACACTCACGCTTCGGGAAGGCGATATTGAGCGGATTATCAGTACAGGAACTTACCGTGAAGAAAATAGTCAAGAGATTGAAACGATTGAAGAAACCTTGATTTATCGAGATGGTCAGCAAGAAACCATACATACAGAGCTTATCTTGACCGATGATCGTGAAACAGGAACTAGAACATTTTCAGATGGTTCCGTGGAAACATTCCAATCAGTAGACCGTGAAGATGGTTCTGTTCTCTCTTCGGGATCATGGACGACTGTAGATGGTTCTGAATCTTCAACCTATGAGGAGATCACACACCCTGATGGTACGACTGACTTGACAGAGAATTTTATTTCTGAGGAAGGCCAGTTTGAATTACAATTAAAGCTGGTTGCCGATGGTTCTGGAGAAGGAACCTTAACATTTGAAGGACAACAATTTGTACTGCAAGTGAATGCCGATGGAACAGGAACGATGACGGCTCCAGATGGTACTGTGGAGCCTTTCTAAGGACTGCATTTTATAGATTAGCTATAACCCTGTGGTTTAGGTTTATCTTGGCCTAATAAATGCTGTCCCAAAGATGCTTCGACTACGCTCAGCATGACAGTTTTCGAGAGATTATCTCATGGGCAAAGAGGATGTCAAACAAAACCTAATTCACGGCACTATAGTTTAAAACCTTTAATGGAGAATGCCTATGGTGAAATGATATTAACCAAAACGTTTGTATTCATTTCGCTCTCTCGCCAAAGGTGGCACCCTTTGGCAAAGAGAGCCTTTCACTATCCTGAAACGTGGAACCGTTTCTCCGAGAAACTTCGTTTTAGGATAATCAATCATTAATTTTATCAAGCGAGGGTTGAATTACAAGGTGAAAGCTGAGCGTGACAAAAGACTACGAAAGCGCACCTCCTCGTATGATTAGAAGGAGATCCTATGACAACCTCTATCACGAAAGAAATATTTTTTGCTAATGCTAAAATAAACTTCAATCTACTATCCCTGAGAGTTGGTCCGATGCGATGGTTAAAAATGATTCTGATTGGCTTATGTATCGGTTTTGTATTGATTAGCTGTGCGGACGATTCCAACCGTAGCAGTACCGAAACTACAGACAACAAATCATCGGCTGCACGGCTGGCCGTACTAGAACAAAGACTGTTGGGAAGAGGAGCAGAGTCCACCACAAAATCCTCCAGTGAGGCATCCATTCCAGAATCTTGCCAGACAGCATGGATGGCTTTGGATAAAAAATATAGCCAGAACTCCGATGAAACAGACGAAGAAGAGTATTGGGAAGATGAGGAAGAATGGGACGATGAACTCATGCCCATTTCATGTGTTCAAAATCAAGATGGTTCAGTGACTGAAAATTATGAAGACGGCAGCACAGTGACGGTGATGCTTTCAGAACAAAATGGTACGTTTTCTTATAGCGAAATCATGGCCGATGCCAATGGAAAGGAAGTCGAAAGACTCGTATTCGAAAGTCAGGCAGATGGATCCTTTCAAGAAACTGAAACTTTTGCCGAAGGAGAAATTCAATCCATCACCACGACCGGTCAATTTTCTGAAGAAACTTGTCAAGCCGAAGAAACGATCACCTACCGTGATGGCCGCACAGAAACGAACCAAATAAACAGTTGTTATGAAGAAGAATTTGAAGATGAAGGGTATGAAAACGTCACTTCAATCACAGAGTCCGATGGCAGTGTGGTGACCACAGGCTCCTGGAAAAGCGAAGATGGTTCTGAATCATCAACGTTCAAAATTACTGAAAAACCAGATGGATCGGAAACAATTGCTGGAACCTATCAAGATGCTGAAGGAACCACAATCCTGGATATGCAAATTCAGGCTGATGGTTCAGGCAGTGGTACGTTGACTGAAAATGGTGTGGCTTACCAAATTGTCCTCAATGCAGATGACACAGGAACCATCACCGATCCTGATGGAAACGTTGAATCTTTCTAAATGAACCTACCCTGATCAGAGCTTTTGTCACCTTATACTCTGGCAAAGGCTTTGATCGCAACTGACTGGTGAAAAATCGTCTAAATTCAAAGCAATTGAACCAAAGTCTTCATTATCTTCATCCAAAACAGATACAGGATTTTTCCAAATGAGAGAAGACGATGGATAAAACAACGGATAAAGAACTCAATCAACTGTCACAACGCCTCCAGGAATTGCAAAAAACTTTGAAAGAACTCGTTCGCCTTGCAGGAAATGAGGACGAACAAGAGGAATCGACTGAACCTGAATCACGGCACTCACAATAAATGACTTATCTGTCCTTGGATCTTTAGGAATGCTCCAAAAATAACTTTCCCATTTGTTGGCCTTTTTTCCACTCCTCTTCGTTGATAAAGCGCCCACGTAGGCTAGCTACGCAAACGCTTCATCGCCTTGATGAGTAAAAAAAATTCTGCACAAATTCGGGTAAGTTATTTCTGTCGCCTTCCTTAGTGGTGATATCCATCCGAATGGTGCCATCTCGCAATTATAGTCCACCATGTCCCCTGTCCAATGCCTTGAAGCTCTAAAAAAAATCTGGCACAATCTCGGTAAATTCATTCTTAGCAATAGTTCTATAGTACGGTGAATTAGGTTTTGTTTGGCTTCCTCTTTGCCCATGAGACAATCTCTCGAAAACTGTCATGCTGAGCGCAGCATCTCAGAGCCCCTTCGACTACGCTCAGGGTGACATGGCATTCAAGGTGCCAAACAAAACCAAAATCTCACTACTATAACAATTGGGCATGATCATATTTTCGGCCACCCGAAATTGTTCCTCCCCTTACCAAGAGAGCGGGGCCGACCTTCGGTTAGGAGGGGTTGGTTACAATCTACAACCTCCCCTAACCCGCTTCCGCGGACGGCCTCTTTGCTAAGGAGGGGAATCGTTTTTGCGCAACTGGCCGAAAATATGACCAAACCCTAACAATTTTTTATAAATCATTGAAAATAAAAACTAAGGAGTGTGTATGTCCAGAAAAACCCTCAACCTGACAGAATCGCTATATGACTATGTTTTATCTGTATCTTCCAGAGAACCACAGATCCTCCAACAACTCCGTGAAAAAACCGCATCGTTGGAGAGAGCAGAAATGCAAATTTCACCAGAGCAAGGACAATTCATGGCATGGCTGATCCAATTGATGGGAGCAGCGAAAACATTGGAAATTGGAGTCTTTACAGGATATAGTGCTTTGAGTGTGGCATTAGCATTGCCGGAAGATGGTAAAATTATAGCTTGTGATGTTAATGAGGAATGGACAGCAATTGGCCAAAAATATTGGGAAAAGGCAGGGATTGCTGACAAAATTGATTTGCATTTAGCTCCTGCTTTGACTACTTTGGATCATTTGATTGCCTCCGGAGAATCAGGATCATTCGACTTTGCATTCATTGATGCTGATAAAACCAACTACCTCCATTATTATGAACGCACTCTGCAACTGATTCGACCAGGTGGCGTGATCATGGTCGATAACGTCTTGTGGGGAGGAAGTGTCATCAATCCTGACAAACAAGACGACGATACCATTGCGATTCGCCAATTCAATGAGCACTTGCATCAAGATGACCGGATCACCTTGAGCTTGCTACCCATAGCCGATGGGCTAACGCTGGCCATACGCCGATGAATTTGCTCTTTATCACATGTCATGGAGCTGAAGAGTGGATCATAGTTTCTAAACAGTGCGTGTTGGATTTCAATAAAAATTTTTGGAGAACTTCATCATGAAAAGCACATATGAAGTAGAAAACAATATTTGTTGGTATAATTACAAGGATGACACTTCTTTTGAACCAAAACACGAACTCATCGAACAGATTTCTCTATTGCTGGACACTCCAGAACTTCAAGGTTTTGTCTTGAATTTGAGTGTTATCGATATGCTAAACTCTTATGGAATTGGTTTACTGGTAAAAGTCAATAGAGACGCAACCAATCAAAATCTGAAATTTGTTGTTTTAACCAATGATTATGTTCTCAAGATTGTCAAAGTATTAAAACTGGAAGAAATCTTGACTACAGCAGAAACAAAGGAGGAGGCTCAAGCTTTAATATTGGGCTAAGTACAGCTAATCAGAAATAAGTGCTCAAATTCTTGTTATGACAGTCTTACTCTTAATCCTAATCTTACTCTTAATCTCTGGAAATTGAGGGATTA
>JANQHV010000476.1 GCA_028282505.1 SAR324 cluster bacterium
GGAAAAGATGGTTCGTTGCGAAAAATCGATCTCATTGAGCGGATTTTTGAGAAAATTTAAGGCGAATAGCCGGCCTATTTAACGAAAATTTTCTCAAAATAGATGCCAATGAGGCGGTTTTGCAGCAGAATCAGGTTTTTCAAACAGGTTCTTAGTTGGAAAACATGCAATTTGAAAAGATTAGAAGTGAACGGAAAGATGTACAAAATATTATCAGTCTGTTCCTCATTTCCATCATTGCTATAATCATTGTTTCTATTCCATTACTTCGTGGAATACATGCTCCCTTTACGGATGTTTCTGACAATGATGAAGTGCTTCTTGGTCAGGCCCTTTTGTTCAATGCTGGTTTGCCTCAGACTTATTTTGACCATACCGCTTATACTTTCAGTTTGTTACTTTCTATCTGGTTGAAATTTTCCTATTGGACAGGCTCCATACCGATTGTTGATATGCACCAGTTGTTGCTATCCACACGGCCTTTTGGAAGCTTGTTTGCTCCATTGGTCTATTCGGGACGCATTTTCATAATAATACTGGCCATCATTTTTGTTGTCAGTTTTTCTAGAGGCTTATTTTTATTGACCAGGGATAAGATCCTATCTGGTGTTCTAGGCTTATTTCTGGCCACAACCCAAGGGATTGCAATCCATTCTTTAGTGATTCGAGCAGAATTGTTATCTGCTTATTTTTTCATGCTGGCCATTTTTTCTTTGCTTCTGGCTCTGCAAAGTTCAACCAAAAAACAGATCGTTTTCGTTTTTCTATGTGGTGTCTTTGTCTATTTAGCTCTCTTAACAAAAGTACAAATTGTGGTCGGTATTTTTTATTTACCATTCTTAGCGCTTATATTTGGAAAACCAGTGACCCTGCATCACTCGATGATGGAACGTCTGGATGCTAATTTTTCAAGAACCAATCAAGTTTACCTCATCATTCTTTTCACAGTGATGAGCCTTCCCTTATTGTACCAATCTGTTGTGCTTTTGGTTGCTTATCAAATCAGTTGGTACCATTACTTCATTTTTTCTTATTTTCTGGTTTTTGGAATCATCGTGAAACGATTTTATCTGCCATCTATTTTGAGCACAATTACTCTATTTTTTGCTTTGTTTGCTGGCATGGCGACAGGATTTTATTTGAATTTTTTCCATTATCATCCAAGAAATCACAAAATACTGATGTACTTTATTGAACACGGCAAAAGTTTCATTCAAAATCGAGAGAATCCACGTTATATGAGTGATCTCACTGAAAACTTATTGAATACCTTTTACAACAAAATACCATTCATCTCAGATGTCAACAAATACCCATTTTCTTTTGTCTATTGGTTATTGATTATTTTTTGTGCTGTTATGCTGTATAGGAAATGTTTCTCGGTCACATTGAAAGTATGCTCACTCATGGGGCTCTGTTTGTTCCTGGAGATGGTTTTTCGCTTACGATTATATTCGAGTTTTTATTTCATTTATACGGATTTTCTACTTATCTTAGGTCTCGCCATTGCCTGGCAGACCGTCATGAAAAACCAGAAGAGAGGCATGAACAAGTCTCTCATCGGCATGGTGGGCATTGTCCTGGTTATTGGATTTTTCAACTGGCAAGAAAGTTATGACAATCTGAAGCAAAATAGTTTTGCAGGATTAACCATTCAGCAACCTCCCAATAATTTTTGTCACATGTCTTATTATAATCCTCCACTGGGAAAATTCATTCATTTTGACAAATATGGAGGAGAGGAGGCCTTAGCAGTTTGTGAGAAATTTATTTTACAGACAGAACATGAACAACCTTGAATAGGTTGATCCCATTTTCATAATTTTGTCATAACCAAGTATTATGTTTTCCAGCAATTCTGATCAGCCTGATAGGGCTTTTGAATTCCTTGAGCGCAATCTCGTATGCAGTGCTCGTGCTACAGCCAACTTCCAATTGTTCCTCCGCCAGCATGAAAAAGGAGCCACTGTAGAAGCATTGGCTGCTCTGACGGATTCTTTGGAAAAATTTCAAGGTGGTTTAAAGGAATTGTCTGATAATCCGCTCGATGCAAAGTTTCAACGAAAAATACGTTGGTTTCTCAAAAAAAGCTATGCCTGGTTGGGGACGATTTCTTCAGAAAAGTTGTCTCCCGAATCCCAATCGGTTTCTCCCACATTATTTCATCATTACGTGATTTATGGTGATTTATTGATAGAATTGAAAAAAATACTAAATTTCCTGGTAAGCCAGTGTAGCCGCACTCAGTTAAAACACTTGGACTGGCAGTTACTAAAAGAAATCGACCCCTTGTCAGATCGAGGCTTAGCCTTTTACAATCTTTGGGATAAAAAAAGAACCATCATGATGCTAATGGGCATACTCTGTTTGCTATTCATTGGTTCGTTTCACTATCTATGGGTACCACGTACCATTGATGGCTTTTTGGTTCCCCATCCCAATCGCGAATTTTCAACCCCTCGCCCGGCAGATCCTTTTATTTCTACCAGAGCGGCTGTTTTTTTCAAAGTTATTGAAAAAAATGCTTTCCAAAAAATAATACTTCGTCTTCCTCAAGCTTTGAATATCGATAGAATCTCCATTGTCCTTGATTCAAGACCAGGCAGTATAGTACAAGTAGGAAAAATCCAATTTTTGGGAAGCGAAGGATCGCTTTTACATAAGTTTCCTGTGAATCCTGCTAAAACTCACTGGGACTATCACAATTTGCAACTCATGGAAGGCTACCACATAACCCCAGATGGTCTTGCGAGCCTGCAAGCTCTTGAAGTGAACAAAAATCTTCAGAAACTTAACGAATTGCTGGGATATGAGCAATCCATTGAGTTTGATCACACATTAGTAAAACCTCTTCGTGTACTGGAAGGGCAAAGTTTTATGGGCAAAGCAGCATTCAATGAGGCACTCAAAACGATTCATCCCACCCCAGACTGGAAACAAAGAGGGATTATACGTAAGATATTTGAGGTTCCCACTTTTCGGAAATTAGATTTCTCTGGAAAAACTGTCTTGGTATTTCCCCCTGTCCACGTGAATCACGTCCAACAAATCGAAATCGATTTACAATTGAGTCTGCCCTTTGCATTTGTACCTTCATCCTTGTAAACCACTGAATAAAAAGTTGTATTTAAAAAGTGACAACACCTTTAGTACCTCTTACTTTTTCTAGGTGAGGATTAGGATGAAAAGATAAAAGTGCTTGTCACTTTTCAAGCACAGCTTCGTCAAATGAATGGTACAGATATTGATTACTATCTTTTATTTGTTGACTGTTCCTGGTCCATACCTTGTACAAATCCATGAAAAAATCGACACAGTGACAGTTCGTATGAACCAAACACCGTTTTCCTTCTCCATAGCTTTAGGTAGGTTTCATCTTTGCGCTGCAGGAATACAGTAAAGTAACATGAGCAAAAATTGACACATCCAGTGAAAAATTGCCCAATACGTCATGGAACATGAGAAATTTGTCCAAATATGTTGATAGGAAAACTTTCCTGTTTCTCTTGATTTTATTCCTTTTAGGATGTGCCGAAGATCCTGAACTTTATTTAAGTGCGAGTCCCAGTGAAAACGCATCTTCTGGCGAAACAATAACGGTGACAGCAAATTCGACCTCGGATAGTGAACTGAAATGGTATGAAGAGCGTACCCGACAATACCGCTGCAATCATCAGAAAAAATGTGATTTTTTCAGTGACCGACCAAAAGAAACGCACGTGTTTGTGACTTCCATTCTCGAAAATAGTCAAGGCGGCATATTTGATGAAGTCAGTAATAGTATCCACTGGCTCTGGAGTGGAAATCCCAAGAAAATTCAGGAAAAAATTACACTCAAGTGGACTGACCAGGAAACCGTTACTGTTACCAGCACAACGACAACCACGCTTCCTTTTCACACACAAGCTATTGATTTTGATGGAAGCAGTGAATATTTACTGAATGCGACTTCTCAAAGTATTGGCATCTCCAATGAGTGGACCATAGCAATATGGCTCCAGGCAGACTCTTTTAATGACACGGTGCGCATTATGGAAATTCGTAATGGCACTACGGATTTGGATAACTGGATTGCCATCATGTCCAGTAGTGGAAAACTCCGGGCTGTGATTCGAGATGGTTTTGCCTTCGACATCAAAAATTATGTTGGCAACACGACTCTCGGTACAGGTACCACTCATGTGGTCGTAAAATGGGATGGAAGCAATCTAAAAATATATCAAAATGGTGTCGAAGATACGCCTTATACCAAAAATATTGATAGTGCCAGTACCATGACCGATAGCAGTCGACAAATACTGATAGGACAAGAATTTACTTTTGACCCCAGCAGGTATTTTGATGGTAAAATCCACTCGATTGCCATGTGGAACTCTGCCTTAAGTGAATTAGCAATAACCAGTCTCTACGATTCGGGGAGTGGTCACCAAGTTGATTTGCGAACAAATTATGAAAATTATACCGGCACAGGGAATTTAACTCACTATTGGCCCTTAGGTAAAACCAGTACAGATATTGGCAAAGACTATGTTTCCAGTGGTACTATTGATATCGATACAAATGCAGCCAACATCAGCACGTCTGATATTGTGAATTTTTAAACGGTGCGGTCGCTTCCCCCATCAATGGCAACCTGTGCACCAGTGGTTTTAGAAAAAATATCTCCTGCCATTGCACATGTCAGGGCTGCTACATCCCTTGAGGCAATTTCGACTTTGAGCAAGTTATTTTTTTTGTATTCTTCTACAGTCATTCCATAATGTTTGGCTCGATTTGCCAAGACCTCATCGGTCCAGATGGCCGTGTCAAAAACAGCATGAGGGTGCAGCATATTCACACGAATGCCATCGGCTCCCAATTCCAATGCAGCCACACGAGCCAACTGTGTCAATCCTGCTTTTGAGACGGAATAGGCTGCTGCACCAGGTCCAGGTGCCGGTACGTTTTTGGAAGCAATGATCACAATGCTTGGATCAATCCCCAACTTTAAATAAGGGATACATGCCTGCAATAAACGTTGATGGCTGGTCAAATTAATCTCAACACATCGGTTCCATAGCTCGGCATCCATTTCTACAATTTTTTGTCCTTTGGGAAAAATACCAGCATTGCTCACCAGGATATCCAGCCCACCAAAATGTCGAATGGTGCTCTTGACAGCCGCTTCCATCTCCTCCTGATTAGTGAGATCACATTTTATGCCAATTTGATCTGGCTGATTAAAAATCTCCTGAATCTCTGGATTGATATCCAAGGCCACAATTGCGGCTCCCTGTTCATGCAACATTTCGGCACATGCTTTGCCAATACCACTAGCAGCCCCACTGATCAAAGCGACTTTGCCCGCAAAAGGCAATTGGTCTGTTTTTCGAAACTTTGCCTGTTCCAATTCCCAGTACTCCACTTCAAAGATTTCTTTTTCAGCCAAAGGTTGCCATCCTCCCAGGGCCTCTCCTCTTTGAATTGCAGTCACCGTATGGTTGGCAATATCAGAGATAATATTCACTTCCTGAATGTTATCACCAAATGCAACCATACCATGCTTCGGCCAAATCGCCCAACGGGGAGCTAAATCCATACAGGTCAACGATCCATCATCATGGCGTTGGAAATACTCCTGATAGGCTGTTGTATACTGTTGAACAGCCTCAGTCAAATTGTCTTCTACAATCAAAGGAATAGGTTTGGTTTTGATGGTATGATTGGGAGTAATTGGACCACGGGTGGCAATCTCTTTCATTTGTGGAAGATTTGCAAATCCACAGGCTTCTGGACTGGCATCCAGTTTTGCAAGGACGGCCTGTCCTCGAACTTGAGAGACTTCTTTCCTCAAATGAGCCAGTGTTGTTAAATCTTCCTGGGCTTCTCCCTGTACAGCCACATCCCATACCCCTTTCTTGAAAAAATAGGCTTCTGCCTGGGAAACCAGATAAATCATCTGTTCGTAACTGGCTTGAGCCTCATCATGAAACGTGAAGAGACCATGATTCATTAGAATCATACCCTGGATCTTGGTCCAATCCACTTCCCGTGTCATGTCATAGATTTTTTTGGCCAACACAAACCCAGGCATCACATAAGGCACAATCAGGATTTCATCCCCATAAATCTCTTTGATTCGTTCCTCTCCCTCTGCTGTATTGGTGAGCGTGAGGACAGCATCCGCATGTGTATGATCGACATATTGAAAAGGAATGATGGCATGCATGATCGCTTCGACAGAAGGATTGGGAGCATATGGATTGGTCATGGCGGCCCTCTGGGCGTGTACCATTTCAGCATCGGTCAGTTCTGCCAGTTCTGCCATACGTAAGAGGACCTCCAGTTTGACAGGGGCAAAGCCTTCTGCTTCGATGGTGGCCAGATTCCAACCACTTCCTTTGACATAAATCACTTTCTCGGTTTCTCCAAATATATTCTGTACTTCTGTCTTCACAGAAGTGTTGCCTCCTCCATAAGACACTAGAGCAGGCTCTTGTCCTAATAAGCGAGAAGTATACACCCTCAGTTGCAATGGGTCTTTGAGATAAGCTTGTGCTTCACGATAATTCCACCGGCTTTCCATACATGTCCTTTGTTTCAATAGTTTTTAGAATTTTTGGGTCGCAAATACAATCAAGATCAATAAGCTTTATAAGCCTATGGCCTCATTCACTGCGATTGTCAATGTAATTTAAATCTAGAGTTAGATTCTAAATGGTATAAAACTGGCTTTTCGATTTGAGGGGTAGTTTCAATAAAGAGGGCCGTACTGACTCCACAAACTGTTAAAATATTTGTAGAATAACGGATCAAAAAAAATCAAACAAGTGCCATTTTACAAATCTACCTTATCCGGCAGCCACGTCTACCCTGATTTTCTGGAAAGTCTACCTCAAATTGTAGAAAAGTTTATTTTTCCTGAGTCGTTTGAATGAGTTATTGCGATTTATGATTCTGAAAACTTAGAAAATATGAAGAACTTTTCTTCATAGATAGGAATACAACCAGACATGCTATAGTGAAGAAACACACCTGAGTCACAAAGTAACGCAAGGGTACACTTTCGTTAAATCTGCGTCCCAACTTGTGCCCTTAGTGACTAAATCATAAACAATAAAATGGAGAATAAATATGGAACTTAAAATACAAACTTACGAATTGGAGATTGGCACAGGCATTGTGCAATTTATCAGACAGGAGTTTAATGCTGACATTGTTCAAAATTCTGTAAAACCTTTACAAACCGATATCGCATACTTTGACAAATGGTATGAACTGAAATATGGTGCTATGCCAGAGTGGCCATTGAAAGTTGAAGTCATCATCGAATTTCTCACCGATCACCTTGGCAACATGCACGAACAACTGGATCAGGCGTTGGTGGATGCTGGCGTAAAATCAGGAAAAGGCCACCACACGGTCAATACTGTATCCAGGCTGCTTGCCTCCCTTTCTACGGCACACCAACCTTATTCTTTCGATCCCTGCCAGGATCGCCGAGTGCGATCACTGCTGTCCAAAGCCGAAAAATTTAATTTTTTGTTAGCCTCTTAAAATATAAAAATAACAAAAAGTAGTTTGTAGTGGTCAAATAAAAATGACAGGTCTGCTTTCCAAATCAAGTAAATGTGATATCAGTCAAGCTATGGAGAGCGATCAAAGATTATTTGAATTTTTTTAATAACGAGGTCGCGATCAAAAGGCTTTGCGATGAAATTATTAGCTCCGTTCTTCAGGGCTTTATCCACATATTGTTTTTGTGTATTCACGGTGAGCATGATAACAGGGATATCTTTTGTGGCAGCAGTATGGCGAATTTTTCGCAGCAATGTCAAACCATCCATGGGTTGCATGTTCCAGTCTGTGATCACAAGATCAATTTTTTCTTTTTCCAGCAAAGACCAGGCAGCATCACCACTTTCTGCTTCTTCAATATTATGGAAGCCGGCATATGCCAAAATCTCACGGAGTAGTCCTCGGATTGTATGATTATCATCTACAAGCAAAATACAAATGTCTAAACGGACAGGCATAATTTTTCTCTAGAACAAGTGATCATTGGTTGGTAGAATAATCTGTGCGTTATACTCATGTATTTTGCAGGTGTCAAGCGGAGGTAAAGGTGAAATTTCTTTTTTGTATGGTAATACGAATACGATACAGCCGAATGATAATTGGAATGACATGCTGTTTTCTAGTGCTGTGGGGATGTGCATCTTCTGGAAAAATTTTCCAAAACCCATCGCAGCAATATTATCGGATTCGCAAGTGTTATGATGTGGGGTGTGACCAATTGACGAGATATGGCCCTACGGCATTTCGCACACCAATATATAGAGCCTGGGAATTGTGTTCAAAAAAAGATTGCGAAATGCTCGAAGAGTATGGCCCGAATGAAACGCCTGGTTTGTCGAATCTAAAAATCATGCTACAAGAAAACATTATGCTGACTGACCAGAAGTTTAAGTAGCCATTTGGCAGGCCCAAGGGTGTTTTTCTATAAATTTCTGAAAGAGTTCCCAAATCAATTCAGGTGATGTGTTTTTATGAATGAAACACTGCCCAATGTCCTTGATTAAGATGAAATGAACGCTCTGTTGGTTGGCTTTTTTGTCGTGCAGAATCAGTTCCTTAAATAAAGAGTAGTCGAGGGGGGCTAATTGTATAGCAGGAACCAATGTTTCAAGAAATGAAATGATATCCTGATAAGCTGTTTCTGAGAGAAACCCCAATTCGTAAGAAGCAAATGTGGCAAAGGCCATTCCTGCACCAACAGCTTCTCCATGAAGATAGGAGGTATAATTTGTATGAGTTTCAATGAAATGCCCCAACGTGTGACCAAAATTCAGAGTGGCTCTTAATCCTTGTTCCTTTTCGTCTTGTTCCACAACGTTGGCTTTGATGCGACAGGACGCATGAATGGCTTCTTCCAGAATCGCAAAGTCCAACGTCTCCAGTACCTCTTGATGTTCCTTCAAGAATTTGAATAATTTGGCATCATAAATGATCCCATGCTTCACTAATTCAAAAAAGCCGGCTACCAATTCTCGCTTGGCTAAAGTTTTTAAAAAGTTTAATTCCATGCACACATAAACAGGCTGTTTGAAGGCTCCAATCGTATTTTTCCCCAATAGATGGTTCACCGCCGTTTTCCCTCCAATACTACTGTCCACATCTGCTAATAATGTCGTGGGTACTTGAAGATAGGGAATGCCGCGCATAAATGTTGCCGCGGCAAATCCAGTCATGTCGCCAATGACTCCTCCACCAAAAGCAATGATGAGCGTTTTGCGGTTCGCTCCTTTTTGCAACAGGAAATCATAGATCTGATTCAACGTTTCCAGGTTTTTGTACTGTTCACCATCTGGCAAAATACAGGTTTCGAGTTGAAGGCCCGTCGATTCCAGGCATTTTTCTATATGAAAAGGATACAATGCGTGAATGGTGGTATTGGTTACCACCACTATTAACTCTGTACCAAATCGTTGAATGGCCAGGGGTAATTGTTCATCTAAAATTTGGGTACCAATGTGGATGATGTACTCATATCCTGGTATTTGTACTTCTAATGTTTTCATAGGGGTTTTCTGCTTGCTCTTAAAAATAAAAAAGACTGGTTAATTTCCAGGACAGTGCATTTGGAGTGTTACGCCCTTGAAATGGAGACTCCAATCCTATTCTAATTTGATACGGAAACGAAAGAGCTGACTTTTCCAAGTCAGAAAGATTGCCATAACCTATGTCTGCCTTCAACTTGGCTAAAAAAGATGAATCATTTTGTTCTTCTTCCTTAATTGTACTGCCTGTGCCCAAAAGCAACTGGAGTCCTCCTCCATAAAACCAGTTATTGCTTTCGTAGCTAGTCGTGTACCGGAAATTAAACAGATTGCCTCCATAGTAATTTCCTTCTTCCCCTGTCATTGTTTTGCGGGTGCCGACCAATTGGAGAGTAACTTCACCACGAATACTATGTAACAACCCATGTGTGGGAGGAAGAAAGGTATAGTGGAGAAACCCGGTTAAGTCAGTTTGCCGGTCACCAATGGCTACTGGTAAAATGCCATGAGGTGTTCCTGCGGTCCCTGTTGGCAGTTTCATTCCCCCTCCTCCTCTAAAAAAGGAAGAATTGTTATAGGTGAATACATAAGCAGCCTGAAAAAAGATATCTCCCATCCCTTGCTGTTCCTCTGACTGGAGATTTTCTTTTGTTTGTTCAATCATCTCTTCCAAATCCAAATCTATGGAAGTGTTGTCAGAATCTGTGATGGAAAGAGATGAGGTTTGTTTTCTGTGCAGGAAAGGAATAGTGGCAGACAATAACCACTGTTCGGAAAAACCATAAAAGAAATTGATTTTCACTGCTTTTTCTTCACGAGTTATTTTACCATCGATCCGTTTTCGTACGTTACGATCACGTATCAATAAATCTTTCAGAGAAATTTTTGTTCCTCCATTACCAAATGCTTCGTCGTGGGCTGGAGTAACCTGTAGTTCGATTTTAGTTTGCCATGCAGAAGGTGGAAGCAACTCTTCACCTGTGGCTATGTTGAATGAAGTGGTGATCAATAGCACACCAAGCAGTATATACCTTTGACAGTTGGTCAGCAAATGAAGTTTAGAAAAAATCATAAAATTTAAATTCTGTTTTTTATTTTGCGGAGAATTGCACCCAGCCCGCTTTAATAAGATGCCAAAAAATTTCTTCAATCGGGAAACCAACAACATTATTGTAGGAACCATCAATTCTCTCTACCATGACAGTCCCAATTCCCTGAATCGAATAAGCACCTGCTTTGTCCATGGGTTCTCCTGTTTCTATATACCAGGAAATCCATTCCTCGGATAAGGGCTTGAATTGAACATGAGTACAAATGGACTGGTCAATATAATGACCAGAACTGGCATCCAGTAGAATATAGGCTGAATAGACAGCATGTTTTTGTCCACTCAAAGTACTTAACATCTCTCTGGCATCTTGTTTATCATTTGGTTTTCCTAAAATTTTCTGATCATGATAGACACTGGTATCTCCTGCTAAGATGATTGAGTTGGGAAAAAAAGGTTTGGCAACAGAAGCTTTTTCATGGGCCAGGCGTAGTCCATAAGCCCCTACATCTTCTGCTTCGGTTTGAGTTTCACAGATATCAGGAGAATAGCTCTCGAATTTGAGGTCATAACGTTTCAACAATTCATGACGGCGAGGTGAAGAAGACGCTAAGCAAAGTTGTCGATTCTGAATGATCATAGATGAAAGAAGGTCGATGGGTAAAAAATCAAGATTGATGAATAGGAGATGTTGGTTGACTAATGAAATACATCATGAAGCTGTTGTGTAAATTCTTTTTTGGGTTGGAAATCATTAGTGGCCGCATGGGTGGGATTATAAAAATTATCCATATAGTAGTGCAATATTTTTTTGGCAATGGGGCCTGCTGCTTTTGATCCTCCCCCTCCATGTTCGACTAAAACGACGACGGAAATTTCAGGATTCTCTGCAGGACCAAAGGCTGCAAACCAGGCATGGTTCTGAAACTCTTTCTGGTCTTTCTTTTCCTCATCCCAATTTTTGGTAGTTTTATGTCCAACCACCTGGGCAGTTCCTGTTTTTCCAGCAAACGTGATAGTTTTCGAGCGGACAACACGTGCAGTTCCTCGCTCTCCATTAACAGCAGCGATCATTCCTTCCCGAATCAACTGTAAGTAGTCTCGTGTTAATCCGGATTTTTGCAATGTGGGTAATGCTTCGCTCATGATGATACGGGGTTTGATAGCAATTCCATCATTGGCAATGATATTAATGAAGTGAATCACCTGCAGCGGAGTAACTGTCACAAATCCCTGTCCAATGGCAACAGGAGGCGTTTCACCTGTATACCAGCGTTCTCCCAAATTTTTCTGTTTCCATGCCTGGTTTGGAATCAATCCTGATTTTTCATTGAGCAAGGCTATCCCCGTTTTTTGTCCAAATCCAAACTTACTGGCATAGTCATGGAGTGGATCAATCCCAAGCTCTACAGCAACATGATAGAAATATACATTACAGGAATATTGGATGGCTTTGCGTAAATCAACCGTTCCATGACCACCTAATTTCCATGACCAGCATTTATAAGGAGTTTGTCTTCCTTTCAAATGGTAATAGCCGTTACAAAAAAAAGTGGTATTCTCATCAACCACATTCTCTACCAACCCGGCATAGGCTGTGACTAATTTAAATGTTGAGCCTGGAGGATAAATTCCTTGAATGGCTTTATTTTCTAAAGGATGATCAGGGTTTTTGATCAAACGATTCCAGTTTTTACGGCTAATGCCCGAAGCAAATAAATTAGGATTGAAACTGGGATAGCTTCCCATCCCTAAAATTTCCCCTGTTTTGGGTTTCATCACGACCACCGCACCACTTTTTCCTTTCATGGTACTGTTGATAAAACGTTGAATTCTTGTATCAATAGTTAAATAGATATCATGTCCGGAAATTGGATTAACGGGTTTGCTCAACACTCGAAGTTCTCGTCCAGCACTGTCCACTTCAATTTGTTTCCCACCATCGGTACCAATCAGGTTATCATTATGGATCAATTCGATGCTGGCTTGTCCCACAATACGTCCGGAACTCCACTTATTCTTGGGCAGCTCTTTTTCTTGCTCTTCACTGCGTACACCGACATATCCTAAGATATGCGAGGCAATTTTATTGTGAGGATAAAACCGGCGTGATTCGATCACAATAGAAATACCAGGAAAATCTTCTTGATAGGTTTCGATAATGGCTGCCTTTTTATAATCCAGATCTTCTGCTAAGATAATTGGTTTGAACG
>JANQHV010000494.1 GCA_028282505.1 SAR324 cluster bacterium
AATATCCTGGTAGCAGAACAATCGGTAGCCGACTATTATGAAGAAGTCGTGACCAATCATGCAAATCCCAAAACGGCCTACAATTGGGTGATTATGGAAATGGGACGTGTGATGAATGAGACCAGAAAAAGTATTCAGGAGCTTGGAATTTCTGCAAGCCACCTAGCAGAATTGATTGGGTTGATTGAAGACAATTCGATCAGTGGAAAAATTGCAAAAACTGTTTTTGAAGAAATGCTACAGAACCCTCAATCGCCACATACTATTGTTGAAGCCAAAGGCTTGAAACAAATATCTGATGAAGATGCACTGGGAAAACAAATTGATGAGATTTTGGCAGACAATCCGACACAAGTAGAGCAGTACCGTGCTGGCAAAACAAAAGTAATTGGCTTTTTTGTGGGACAAATCATGAAAGCAACCAAGGGGCAGGCAAATCCCCAAATTGTGAATCAATTGTTAAAACAAAAATTAGACTCGTAACTTGTGATGTTAAAATAAAAATTAGACTCGTAACTTGTGATTGGTGATGTTTATGGCCCGTTGGATTAAAATACTAGAACCCCTTTCTATTCTAAGCTTAATTGGATGTGGAATTTGGATATTTTATGGCACCCCTATTGAGTCAGAAATGGGGTTTGTGCAAAAGATCATGTATCTCCATGTTCCTTCTGTCATCGTAACCTATACCGCGTTTTTTGTCGTGTTTGCATTCAGTATTGCTTACCTGTGGAAACGTGATATAATGTTCGATCAAGTTGCAAAATCTTCTGCAGAGATTGGAGAAGTCTTTTGCGCATTGGTGCTCATCACAGGAGCTATCTGGGGGAAACCAACATGGGGGACATACTGGGTATGGGATGCTCGTCTCACCACAACGCTGCTACTCTTTTTAATATTTGCCGGATATTTTTTATTGCGGTCTTTTACCAAAGAACGTGAAAGAGCTGCTCGTTTAGCAGCAGTGCTAGGAATTATCGGTTTTCTAGACATTCCGATCATTCACAAGTCGGTTGAATGGTGGCGTACCTTGCACCAACCAACGACCTTATTCAAAGTAGAGGCAACAGGAGAAGCAAAACCAGCCATGCCCATGGAATTGCTATTGCCTTTGTTGGTGACTATGGGGGCGATGTTGATTTTCTATTTTTATCTTTTGCTCTTGCGCATCCAAACCGAAAAACAGTACCATACCCTGCAAGAGCTGATTGCTAATAATGAAGGAGGATAGCAACATGCCCATGAACCTTGAATATGTCTTCACGACTTATGGAATTTGGTTGGTGACTTTCATTCTTTATGTTTTCATCATGAGACGGAAGTTAAAAACCTACAATGATGCATTGGAAAACTTTGAGCAGAAAAAAACATGAAATCGACCTATAAATTTTTGATTGGTGGCATCATCATCCTGGTGGTCCTGGTGGCTTTATCCATCCAGGGTTTGCAAGAAATGACCGTGTTCTTCCACACACCTGAAGAAATTTTACAGGATACAGAAGCTTTTGAACGCAAAACGATTCGCATTGGCGCATTGGTGCAATCTGGCAGTGTCGATTGGGATTCGAAAAATCTGCTTCTGTCATTCAACATCACGGAAGACTCCAAACACTTCATCCCTGTGGTTTATGAAGGGGTCAAACCTGATATGTTTCGAGAAGGGCAAGGAGTCGTGGTTGAAGGGAAAATGAAAGGCGACACATTCTATGCCCACCAACTGCTGGTCAAGCACAGTGAAGAATACAAACTGGATCCAGAAGCACACAAAGATAAAAAAGACTATTACAAAACCCTCGATCAATCATAGACTGGATTTTTACAATTCACTATAGGTAAAAAATCCTTTCTTTTTTCTGATTAGTGCAGGATTGATTGGTACGGGATTCAAATGATATTCCTCCAATCGATCACACTCTTCATAGTGACAGGTTTCCTTCGGTACATACTTGAGACGACCCTGATAGAGAAAATTAGGCCCAAACACTTTCAGCTCTTCTTGCATGCTGTACCGACAAACTCCCCAGTATTCACAAGTGCTGATTTGACGCAGTTCACTGTCACTGAGCGTGTGAGGATTTGTAATTTCCCGCTCTGTAGGAGAATGATAACGTCGAACATATTCTGATCTGCTCAGACAACCGGCCAGAAAAGACAGACACACAATACTGCAAAACAACCAGATACCGTGCTTTTTTGTTTTCCTTAAGCGCATGCCAACCATTCTTAAATTTCGCAACAGTGATTATCGAGTCAGTTGAGTTTTTTGTTGAATATATCTCAGATAATTGGGGTCATCCTGAACAATAGGATCTCGCTTGCCTTCCAAAATTTCCTTATTTCTCTGTATTCTTTGTTGTCCTGCCAAGCGTCGTGCTTGTTGTGCTTGCTGTTTTTCCTGATTCTTTACTGTCTTTTCCTGCTCTTGAGTTGTGGGTTGTGCCTGTAGTTTTCTGACTTCTCCAGCACGCTTTTGGCGATTTTTCTGATTGTCCATATATTTACCATACCTTTGAGAAAGCAATTGTTTCTTTCGCTGTTTGCGTGCTTCCATCAAACGTAGCTTATAATCATCAATGTGCTGATAATATAACTGATTTTTGCCCAAGCGTTTGGAAGTATCTACTTGTTTACGTTGCTGTGCGTGGAGAAATCCTGAAACAAACAGCAAAAGAATCAGTGAAAGAATCACTTTTGTACACTTGTGAGGTAACATAGTATCCTCCAATGGATTGAATTCAAACAGGTCATTCATTTAAGAAATTATACCATATCTATTTCAAAAAGTCTTACCTTCATCCACATCAAAATATCATCACCAATTCCTATCTTGATTGCATTGTTTTTGTTCATTTTTTAAACACATGATTAATTTTTAATCTTGCTCATTGTATCAACTGTCATCACAAAAATTATAAAATTAATTTTTAATATCAATTACTTATAAGATTTTTAAAAACTTGGCACAACTTATGCTGAAAAGGATAAAAAAACAAATATTCAATTTTCTTTTTTCTTCTCTATTTCTCTAAAACATAAATTCAGAAAGGCACAGAATATGGAATCTTTTGCTGATGCTAAATATGTCCTCGATACAATATGGTTATTGATCAGTGGTTGTCTGGTCATGTGGATGGCAGCTGGTTTTGCCATGTTGGAAGCAGGATTGGTACGTACTAAGAACACAACCGCCATCTTGACGAAAAACATTACACTCTATGCAGTGGCCTGTTTGGCTTTCTATGTCATTGGCTATGACTTGATGTATGGAGAAGGGAATGCATTTTTAGGCATGGGAGCATTCACTTCCAGTGCTGCTGATGGAGACCATAGTGGTCTCTCTGACTTTTTCTTTCAAGTGGTTTTTGTGGCAACTGCTGCTTCTATTGTTTCGGGTACCGTCGCAGAGCGTGTCAAATTCTGGCCATTCATGGCATTTACCTTAGTATTGACAGCAATCATCTATCCAATCCAGGGACACTGGACATGGGGTGGATCTGCTCTGGGTGGCTTGATTGACGGCTTCAGTGATTTTGCAGGTTCGACTATCGTCCATTCGGTTGGTGGATGGGCTGCCCTAGCTGGCGCGTTATTACTTGGAGCACGAAAGGATAAATATACAGCAGATGGTAAAGTCACTCCTATTCCAGGTGCCAATTTACCGTTAGCTGCCTTGGGTACTTTCATCTTATGGTTAGGTTGGTTTGGCTTCAACGGAGGTTCTCAGTTAGCATTAGGCTCCAGAGACGATGCTAATGCGATTTCTGCAGTGATTGCCAATACAAATCTTGCTGCCTGTGGTGGTGCAATTGCCGCAATGGTGTTGACACAGATTCTTTACAAAAAAGTGGATTTAACGATGGTACTCAATGGTGCTTTGGCCGGATTGGTTGCCATTACTGCGGGTCCCGATTATCCATCAATGGGACTGGCTGCAATCATTGGAGCCATTGGTGGAGTTCTGGTAGTTTTTGCCATTCCATTCTTTGATAAGCTTAAGGTTGATGATCCAGTTGGTGCCTTATCTGTACACTTAGTCAATGGAATCTGGGGCACATTAGCAGTCGGCATCTTCAATCCAGAAGTTTCCATTCTTGCTCAGGTCAAAGGAATTGCCGTGATTGGAGTATTTGTTTTTGCTGTCAGCCTGGTCGTTTGGGCAGCATTGAAAGCAACTGTAGGCATCCGAGTTTCTGAAGAACTGGAATACGAAGGTGTGGATGCTTTTGAATTCGGTCTGCATGCCTATCCAGAATTTACAGGTGGGTTTCATTCTGGTACCAAATCCTTATCAGGAGGTACGGCACAATCTAAAGAAATGGCAGGTCAATTGAACCCAGAATTAGCGAAGTAACTCAACAAATAAAGTTCACTCGAATCCTCATCGCTCAGCTTCACTGATGATTTGGTGGAGCTGAGCAACATTTTATCAATTTTAATGAAAAACAGGAAAAGTTATGGAAAATTATCCTTATTGGCCTCATGGAGAAGATGTACCTTGTACGGATTAGGCCGTTGTTGTTCAGATAAACAGTTCTATTCTCCTCTCTTCATATGAAGAGTTCCTCCTCGGCACTCTTTTCGAGTGCTCATTCTCCTCTAAACCAGTGGAATATTCCCCTTTGTTCCACTGGTTTTTGCTTTTCTTGACTCTACTACTTCAAAGTTTCTGACCAATTCTCCAGAATCCTTCCTCCCTAAGTACAAGTATTCACAATAAAGTACACAAATTCTTAATCTTAATCTTTTTCTTAATCTTAATCCTACAATCTCCAAAGAGTCAGATTAAGATTAGGCGTAAGAGTAGGACTGTAACAACAGGAATTTGAATACTTATTTATGAATTGCTGTACTAATGTTTTAGATTTCCAGAACTTTTCTATATGGGATGTTACTTAAAGATAAATTGGTTCAACAATACCTTGATACCAAGTTGCATATAAACGTGACAATAAACACGAAAAACATCCATATAGTTTCAAAAAGGAGAAATGATGAATAAAAAGATTTTGTTGGTTTTCACCCTGGTATGTTGTGTTTTATCATGGAACACGGCTTTAGCAGACAACAGCAGTCTTCAAGCTTTGGTTGAAGCATCTCAGGCACGTGCAGAGATTGTTGATAAAGTTCAAAAAGCAGTGGTGCATATTAAGGTCGAAAAAACCCTGAACACCTCTCGACATCCGTCTACCCTCAACAACCCCTATGATTTATTCAATGACGAGTTTTTTGATCGTTTTTTTCCAGGCATGCGTCCTGACAGAAGACCCAGATTTCCTCAGCAACGTCAGTTCAAACAGGAAGGATTGGGCTCAGGATCTATTATAGACAGCAAAGGACATATTTTGACCAATAACCACGTGGTGGGAGAGGCCGACAAAATCATGGTGCGCCTGACAGATGGCCGAGAGTTTGAAGCAAAACTGGTGGGTGCCGATCCGCTTTCTGATATTGCTGTCATTAAAATAGACGGAGAAGACCTGTCTCAACTGCCTTTTGGAAATTCTGACGAAGTGCGTGTGGGAGAATCTGTCATTGCAATCGGCAATCCATTTGGTCTCTCATATACGGTCACGATGGGCATTGTCAGTGCCAAGGGTCGGTCCAATGTGGGCATTGTGGATTATGAAAACTTCATCCAAACAGATGCTGCCATCAATCCTGGTAATAGCGGAGGTCCATTGATCAACCTGAAAGGACAAATCATTGGAGTGAACACAGCGATTTTTACAAAAAGTGGTGGTTATCAAGGTATTGGATTTGCTGTTCCGATCAACATGGCTCAACATATCATGAACGAACTCATTGCTGAAGGAAAAGTATCCCGAGGATGGCTGGGGGTTGGTATTCAAGACATAACTCCCGATCTTGCTAAAAATTTTGGAATTAAGAACAACCAAGGGGCATTGATTGCTTCGGTCATGCCTCAATCACCCGCAGCAAATGCAGGATTGCAGCAAGGTGATGTGATTGTCCAGTTTGGAGGACGACAGATTCAGGATAGCAGCCATCTACGCAACACAGTCGGAAATACAAAACCCGATTCGGAAATCTCAGTGGAATTGATCCGTAAAGGAAAATCTCAAGTAATTACTGTCAAATTGGGAAAACGGCCTGAAAAAGATGAACTGATCAGCGAGGCTTCCCCTACCGGTCCCTTGGGACTGACAGTACAAAACTTAACTCCCGAACTGGCCAACAAGTTTGGTTATGATAATCACTCTGGAGTAATTATTGCCAATGTCACACAAAATTCTTCTGCTCATGCTGCGGGGTTACGTTCAGGTATGCTGATTACAGAAGTCAATCAACAGCGTGTAACAGACATAAAAACTTTCAATATGCTGCTACAGAAGGGAGATTTACAACAAGGTGTTTTATTACTGGTGCAAAGCCAGAGAGGGAGCAGGTATCTGATTCTCAGTTCCAAATAAATAGAATTCCTTTTTTCTGTCCTGCTTTCTCCACCAACCGGTGGGACAATTATCCTCCCTGTTCCGCCGGTTTAGATCATTCACACATCTCACTCCGCTTAGGGCAAATATTATCATTCTCTCTAAAATTTCCCCAAAAAATAACAGATTCCCGTTGGAAAGTAGAACAGTTCATGCTACCGTATTAAAGTAGTTTTGTGATTTAATTTCAATGACAAAGCTCGTTAGTTGTTGAATCAAATCAAACTGCCAGGGGGAATTATGAACTTACACACTCGACTCACTTTAGTGATTGGCGCTATTCTTCTGCTTGGTTTTGGAGGTATTGAGTATTCTACGTATCAAGCAACTCTGAAATATGCCGAACAAGACATGTTCGAACAAGCAGAAAAAGTACGTGGTGTTTTGATGGCAACACGCCGTGTCTACCACCATCAGTTTCTAAATAGTGGAATTCCATTAAATAAACAGACAATAGGATTTTTACCGGCTCATGCCTTAAACAGGATTTCTGACGATTTCCACAATTGGGATAATTCCGGGTTTCATTTCAATAATGTCTCTGATCAACCTCGCAATCAGAAGCAAGCTGCTGATGAACTTGAATTGAAAGTGATGGATCACTTTCGCCAGAAATCCGAAAGCCAAGTCTATTTCCAATCCTTTAATACCAAAGAAGGAGAGCCCTATTATCTTTACGCCAGACCAATCTGGATTGAAAAATACTGTTTACAATGTCATGGAAAAAAGGAGGAGGCTCCCCTGACCATTCAAGAACTATATGACACTTCTTATGGTTACTCAGAAGGAGAGTTGCGTGGCCTCTTGAGTATCAAATTACCAGCTTCTACTGTCAAAGAAAGAGCCTTTGAGAATTTCATCAACGGTTTTATTTTCCATCTGAGTGTTTTTGTGGTTCTGTTTGTCCTCGTTACATTTCTCATTCGAAAATACGTCAAGCAGCCCTTGGAACACCTGAGCAGTGGGATGAATGCATTTGCTGCAGGACGATATGGAGAAAGAATAGGCTGCCTTCAGGGAGAATTTGCCACGCTTGGCAGTACTTTCAACGAGATGGCTGACAAGATTGTCTCGGCTATGGCAGAGCGTAAAAAGATTGAGCATCGGATCTCAGATGCACTGGCCTTCAATGAAAAAATTATTGCTGAATCTCCCATAGGCATATCCATCTATGATCCATCTGGAAAATGCATTGCAGCCAATGAGGCAATTGGAGAGATTATCGGAGTCACAAAAGATCAAGTCCTGGCACAAAATTATCATCAGGTGGAATCATGGAAAAAATCGGGACTTTATGATCAAGCCAAAAGTGCGATCAACGAAAATTGCAAAAAGCGTTATGAATTGAAAATTACATCAACATTTGGAAAAGAGATCTATCTTGATTGCCATCTGGTTCCTTTTTTACTGGAAGAGCAAACCCATTTGCTGATCATGATCAATGATATCAGCGAACGCATGAAGGCTGAAGAAGAGCTGAAATATTTACGTAATTATTTGAAAAATATTGTGAATTCGATGCCTTCGATCTTGATTGGAGTCGATCAGGAGGGAAATATTACAGAATGGAATCAGGAGGCAGAAAAAATAACAGGGATGCCGATCAAAGAAGTTCAAGGACGTCTGCTTTATGAGGTCTTCCCACAATTGTCCAGAGAAATGAAAAAGATACAACAAGCTATCGAAAAACGGCAAACACAGGAAGATTTAAAAGTGGTCAATATGTTCAATGGAGAGACCCGTTTTTCCGATGTGACGATCTACCCTCTGATTGCCAATGGTGCGGAAGGAGCTGTCATTCGGGTGGATGATGTGACTGAGCGTGTACGCCTTGAAGAAATGATGATTCAAACAGAAAAAATGATGTCAATAGGGGGGTTGGCTGCTGGAATGGCGCACGAAATTAATAACCCGTTGAGTATCATCTTGCAAAGTATACAAAATATCCTGGGTTTCCTCTCTCTGGAGAATACGAAAAACCACAAAGTGGCCCAGGAGTGTAATACAGAGTTGGAGTATATTCTCCATTATTTGGAAAAGCGAAGAGCCCTAACACTCATAAACGGGATGAAAGAAGCGACCGAAAGATCGGCTAAAATTGTGTCTGATATGCTGGCATTCAGTCATCGTGGAGGATCTGAACACAAACCTGTCGATATTGTAGAATTAGTTGAAAAAACAATAAAGCTGGCCGCTACAGATTATGACTTGAAGAAACAGTATGATTTTCGTCATATTAAAATTATACGGGAATTTGATTCCGAATTAAACCAGGTACATTGTGCTGCAGCTGAAATTCAACAGGTTCTGCTCAATTTGCTGAGAAATGCTGCCCAAGCCATGTTTGATCAACCAAAATCGACAGAAGCTCCTCAAATCACTCTACGAATTCAACAAAGCCATCACAACACTTGTATTGAAGTGGAGGATAATGGTCCTGGTATGGATCTGGAGATACGCAAACGAATTTTTGAACCTTTCTTTACCACGAAGCAAGTGGGAATTGGCACAGGATTGGGATTATCGGTTTCTTACTTCATTGTCACTAACAACCATAAGGGACAAATTGCCGTAGAATCGATAAAAGATAAAGGTACAAAATTTGTTATCCAGTTACCATTAGATGGAGATATTCCAGAAAATCGTGTAGAGCTAATAAAAAACCATTTCCAAAACGCGCTACACGTTTGAAAATATGACAACAACGGAGCTATCAGAAGTCGAGATCTTATGTCATGGGGCCACCGCCTATGACATCACCATGAGTGTGGATCATCATCCAGAAGCGGACACCAAAGAATTTGCCTCGAATAAGTCAGAGTGTGGCGGAGGTCCAGCGGCTAATGCAGCAGTCACCATTTCGCGAATGGGACATAAGGCCGCTCTCTCGGGGTATCTGGGAAATGATTTACATGGACAACTGAATCTGGAAGAATTAT
>JANQHV010000504.1 GCA_028282505.1 SAR324 cluster bacterium
AAACCATATGATTATGTCGAATTAACCCAGCAGGTAAAGCAGTTAATATTCTCTGCTGATAAAAGCAGAGAATATTAACTGCTTTACCTGCTGGGTTAATTCGACATAATCATATGGTTTGAAATACAAAGAATTAATGCCGTATTTTTGGGTCTCAGACTCTTTGATTTGAGTGTTGGCGGTTGCCATGATAATAGGCATACGATCATCCAGTTGTTTGATCCGATCCGCCATTTCTAAACCATTCATCATCGGCATCTCAAAATCGGTAAAAACTAAATCAAACGTGTCGAGGTTATTTTTGAATATTTCTAATCCTGCTTCACCATTGTCGGCTAACGTGACGTCGTACTCGGAAAAATTGAACATGATTCTGGTGATTTCGCGAGCCGCCTTGTTATCATCAACCACCAATATATGATTCTTTCTCATAAGATTCCTTTCTTAGCAGGTGAAATGATACGAAGTCGCATTTAAAATGCTGAACTCACTTTCTATGGTAGCATCTAGCATCCCTGCTTGAAAAACTAACATAGAGGTAAATCCAAACAACTGAACAACATGATTACATTCTAAACACAACTTCGTATTAATGAATGATACAACTACCTTCAAACTAGCTGACTTCCAGTTGGAATAAAAGATCAAATACGATTATTTTGTTAAACAAGTGTTTTACTATTATACACTTTTGTTATAATATTATTGCATTTGGTAATTGGTCTCAGGAGTTAGCACTTATCTCTCAATCCACAATGTTTTCCGAACTGGGAAAACTCAATTTACAGGGGTTGATGGATTTCTGAACAGAGGACATGAAAGCAGGAGAAGTATTAAAAATACTGAAAATTTCTCGTGCACGTTTATCTCAATACTGCCGGGATGGTCTGATCAAATATACCATCAAAACAAACGGACAGTATGACTATGATGAAACGTCTGTTTATACTTTTTTACATGAGCGTATTCAGAGTCTGAAAGATTTGACTTTCGAGGAATTGGGCATGGACGTTTTGTCCTATAAAACTCCTCAGTCGCTATTACAGGCTTATGTTGAATTTTGCCAGGAAATCAGCCCACGTTATTCGTATCGCCATTTTGCCAGAAGACTCGGCAACACAAACCCAGGATATTTTCAAGAATTGATCAAAGGCACTCGTTTGATCACAGACCGGGTCCGTGAGCAGTTGATCCTGCTCATGGGATTGAAAGGCAACACCGTTCAGTATTTTGAGTTACTGGTTCACCAAAGCCGACTCAGCAAAGATTCTGTCTATTATCAAGAGTGTGAGACTCTGCTGAATATCATCAGAAACGCTCCCCCAAAAGAAAAAAGCTTCGATGAATCCCGGATTGACTGTGAATTTTCTTTGCTTCATATGGTGATCAGAGAAATGGCAGCCCTAAAAGGCGGACGAATTGACTTGTCATGGCTTCAACGTCATCTCACCATGTATCATCTGCCATTTACAAAAAAAGACATACTGCAATGTATTGAAGATCTGAAAAGAAATGACCTGCTGGAAGAAAAAGATGGGGATTTAGTCGTCAAACATCAAGTAATCACATTTAAAGGTGAGAACTTGGTTGAACTGTTAATGAAGCAACAGCAGGAAGTGATCTTGAATAGCGTTTATGGCTTGAAAACGCCTCCCAAGCAAAGAGAGTACGGTTTTCAGATTGTGCCAACCACTCCTGAGAGGATTGCCATTGCCAAACAAAAATTAAAAAAAGTCAGACAGGAAATTGGAGAAATCTTAGAGATGCCCGAAGGAGAATCCACACGCTTGGTGTCTTTTTCATTCCAATTGTATCCCCTTGTGACGATTTCAGACGAGGACGGTACTGAATAATCGCATCAATTGCGATTGAACCATGCAGAGTGACCGAGTAATGAAAGTTAAAATACGAGAATTTATTGTACTATTCATTTTTTTAGCAATCTTAGGATGCCGGATTGAAGGACAAAATCCTGGAGAAGAAGAGACTGAAATTCCTATCGATGTCCCTCAAAAGGATCAAGAACTGTTGATTACCGGATTCTTAGCCTTAGGAGACGCTGAAAACACCAATCGTTCTTTGCTCAGGTCCAGTGAGGTGATCTCAAAAGAGATCGAACTCTATAGTGCTGATGGAACACTGCTAGCCTCGGCAACAACGGATGAGGCGGGCCGTTACATTTTTGATGAAAACATTGCCTTAGATGACCTTCCCGTTAGCCTGCAAGTAATCGTCAATGAACAGACTTTAAGATCCGTAGTCAATGGGGTCGGAGAAAACACAACCCATATCAATGAAATCACCACTGCCATTACCAATGACTTTTTAAACAGTGAGACTCAAACGAATGAAAGTTTATCACAAATTACCGAATTGATCATGGTTCAGCAGTTTGGCATCAATGATGCCGGAGAATCCAATATTCCTGTCAATTTGTTTTTTACCGGAAATTTTGAGGATGACAATAACATCGGACAATTGAATCTCAATGCAGCCGAAACCAATAATATTGATTTAGAGACAACACCTGAGACCATAGAGCCGGTTTTTGCCAATGTCGACTTTGTTGCTTCTCTCTCAGAGTCACTGCGTTCCTTAGAAGAGCCAGAAACCATTTTGGAAGAGCTGCAAATAGCCGAAGAAACCACGTCTTTGCAGAATAGCTTGATTGAAATTGCAACTGCCTCAGAAGAGGAAGTGATTCAAAAGCAATTTGATTTAGTGGATACCACTTTAGAGACACAGGACGAGCTGCAAACTAAAATTGAGAGCATTCAAGAAGAAATCCAGGCAGTTGAAGAAAATACAGAGACTTCTCAAATCACAGACAGTACGGATGTGACTACGACCACTGTTGAAACCACAACAACCAGTTCTTCTCCATCAACAACGGTTCCAGAAGATGTCTCTGCCACACCAGAAGTCGAAGAGGTTCCTTCAACCACTACAGCGACACTCTCAGGAGATGATACGTCGACAACGACAACAACTACCAGTACCACATCCACCACCACAACGACCACTACAACCAGTACCACATCCACCACCACAACGACCACCACAACCAGTACCACATCCACCACTACAACGACCACTACAACTAGTACTACTTCCACAACGACTACCACAACCAGTACCACCTTTACCACCACAACGACTACCACAACCAGTACCACACTGGCATTTCAATCCCAACTGACCAAGCTCCAGGGAGATACCAGTAATACCCAGGGATATTTTGGCAATAGTGTTTCCCTCAGCGGACAATATGCCATTGTTGGCGCAAAACAAGAAAACTGTAGTGGTGGGTGCACAGGCCAAGCTTATATCATGACCATTGCAACGGGCAGTTGGTCACAGCAAGCGACATTGACGACTTCCGATGGAGCGGCCAATGACTATTTTGGCAAATCGGTTTCAATCAGTGGTGATTACGCCATTATTGGTGCCGATGGTGATGATGATAATGGAGAAGAATCGGGTTCTGCCTATATCTTTGCCCGTTCTGGCAACAGTTGGTCACAACAGGCAAAATTAACAAACAGCAATGGAGCAGCTTACGACTATTTTGGTAATAGTGTTTCACTCAGTGGGGATTATGCCGTTGTCGGAGTATCTGGAAATGATGATAATGGTACCGATGCTGGGTCTGCTTATATTTTTGTGCGTTCAGGTA
>JANQHV010000516.1 GCA_028282505.1 SAR324 cluster bacterium
GCTAAATTTGCTGTCGATGCTCCGGTTACCATATTGCGAGTATACTGCTCATGACCGGGAGTGTCTGCTATAATAAATTTTCTTCGTGGTGTCGCAAAATAGCGATACGCAACATCAATTGTGATTCCCTGTTCTCGTTCAGCTCTGAGGCCATCCGTAAGAAGTGCCAAATTAATATGCTCTTCGCGCAGTTGCTTACTTGCAAGTTCGACTGCTTCGAGCTGGTCTTCAAATATGGATTTCGAATCGTACAGTAAACGTCCAATAAGAGTACTTTTTCCATCATCTACGCTGCCGGCAGTTGTGAAGCGCAGCAGGTCCATCTGTTCTGGATTAGTCAAAATTTTTTCCTTTTGTTGTAAAGTTTAGAAATAGCCTTGCTTTTTGCGGTCTTCCATTGCTGCCTGTGAACGCTTATCATCAGCTCTTCCTCCACGTTCTGTTACTCTCGCAGCAGATATTTCGGTAATGATTTCCTCAATTGTTGAGGCACTTGATTCAACAACACCAGTACAGGTCATATCTCCAACAGTGCGGCAACGAACTCTTTTGGTTTCGACTTCTTCACCGGGTTCCAGCTCCATATGCGGGGACATCGCAAGGTACATTCCATCACGCTGAAAGACTTCCCGGACATGAGAAAAATAAATCGATGGAATTGCAATATTTTCTTCAGCTATGTATTGCCATACATCCATTTCAGTCCAGTTGCTGAGTGGAAACACACGGAAATGTTCACTTTGAGCTTTGTGACCATTATAAAGATTCCACAGCTCAGGCCTCTGGTTTTTGGGATCCCATTGACCAAATTCATCGCGATGGGAGAAAAATCGTTCCTTAGCTCGTGCCTTTTCTTCATCGCGTCTGCCTCCTCCAAAAAGGGCATCCAATTTTAGTTCTTTGATCGAATCCAGAAGCGTCGTTATCTGAAGAAAATTGCGGCTTGCTCGCGGTCCTTTTTCCTCCTCCACCTTGCCCTGGTCTATCGAGTCCTGTACCAGGCGAACAATGAGTTCCGCATCGAGTTCCTTTGCAAGATCATCCCGGAATTTCAAAGCCTCAGGAAAATTATGACCAGTATCAATATGCATCATGGGGAAAGGAATTTTTCCTGGATAAAATGCTTTTCGAGCCAGATGTACCATCACAATTGAGTCTTTTCCCCCTGAAAAGAGCAATACGGGTTTCTCGAAAATTGCAGCTACTTCCCTGAAGATATAGATCGATTCAGCTTCAAGCTGCTGTAAATGGGTCATTGCATACGTCATATTGCTGCCTTAATTGTGAAAATATGCTCAAAATCTCTTTTTATCAAAATGAATAAGTAGTTTCTATAATCTCAAAGTTGGAATCCTATCATTCATAGTTTAAAATTTCAAATTTGCTATTTATAGTAATTTGCTCAAGCGAAACACATAACGGTTGATCACTTCAAAATGATATGTCCGGTTGAATCGATCAACAAATCCATTCTGAGCGGATTTGCCAGGCTGTAATTCCCAACAACCGTACATTTCTTTCTGCCAATCATCCCAATTTTATGATGAAAATTTGTTCACTTACAAAAGAAAATGAGAAAAAATAACATTTTTCTTTTTTCAAGTAATTGAAATAATTGATCAAAAAAATCTTCCCAGAAAAATGAGTAGTCCTTCCCCATAGACAACACCTTACGTTTTTGCTATCCCCCAAATATGTTTTGTTGAGTCATTCAGGAATCACGAACATGGCAAATGTGATTTGCCAGGAGAGTTAGTCCATTTCCACAAAAAATTTCCATTATCAACAATATATTTCTGATAATGGGAATATTTTAGTTTGAATAAAAAAGCATGAAAACCATGAAACGTCTTTATCCAGGTGAGAATGGAATCAAGAAACTCTTACGTAAATACGGAGATGATTTACTTTATGTTCGTTATCAGTATGATTATGAGAAGAATATGCGTTATACAACGGTTGAACTCATAGTGGATAAAGCCCCCCTACAAAAACGTATATCAGAGAAAGCAGCAGAGCAACAACCGAAAGTCACTGGTTCCCTCATTCCCTGTCTACAAGGAATCCATCCAACATGATTTGCGACATAAAAAATTATTTTAATTTTTATTCCCTGTTTTTTGGCCGAAGAATGAAGAATTAATGATTACTTATGGGAAAGCAGAAATCTGTAGGTATAAAAATTTTTCGAAATCACAAAAAGTGAAAAGTCTGAACACCCTTTCCCTATCCAGCAAAAATTGTAACAAATATACTATGGCGTCACAAAAAGCAACCCTTTACGATGGATTGATCTAAAATAGATAATATCCAAAAGCGGAAAACTTATGACTGTCAAGTTACTAATGAAGCATGCTAAAGTCACTGAGATAAGAATCCGGAAAAAGAAAAGATCATTATCCGCAAATATGGCCTTGAGAATTGGTAAATTTACAAAAACTTCAATACAGCTTGGCCAAGACTTCAGCAAGGTTTGGATTGATGAGAAACTCTGCATTCAGAAAAAGCAAAGGATATTAATTAAAGATTCATTCATAGGAAAAAATTTTTCTTGAGCACTATATAGAAGTATTGAGGCAGTATAATGGACTACCGTTGGAAGGATGAATACAAACTCAGCATAGACACCATCGATGAACAGCACAAATCGTTGTTTGAAGCAATAGAAGGTTTGGAAAAATTAATAAATTCAGAAGAAGATCAAGCAAACCCGATAGACGCCTCGCTTTCTTTTCTAGTTCGTTACACGGACTATCATTTCAATGCAGAAGAAAAACTATTGGAAAGGAAAGGTTTCCCTGACTTGGCCAGGCATCGTCAATTACATAAAGATCTCAAAGATAACGTACTCCATTTTTTAAAAGAGCAGGAGGAAGGGACATTGGATATTGGTAATTTTTTAGTATTTTTACAATACTGGTTGGTCAAGCATATCCTGGTCGAAGACAAGAAATTTGCTGACTTTTTGAATAAGAAAAAAGAATGAAATGACTGAGATAGAAATCAAGGGAACTGTGAACATGAGTGTGCGGTGATTCTCCAAATATTTGCCAAAGCCAATAGGTATGCTATAACTTACGTTAGCCTTTGCATATCAGGATGCTTTGATCATGACGATATCGGAGGGTATTATGGATTACTGTTGGAAAAATGAATATAAGTTAAACATCAATATCATCGATGAGCAGCACAAATCCTTATTTGATGCAATAGAAGATTTGGAAAAATTAATAAACTCGGAAGGCAATCAATCCCATGCGGTTGATGCATTACTTGCTTTATTGATTCATTATACCGATTATCACTTCAAAGCAGAAGAGCAATTGTTGGAGAAGATCGGCTATCCTGACTTACCCCAGCATTGTCAATTACACAAAGAGCTTAAAAACAGCGTATTGAATTTTCTGCAAGAGCAGAAAGAAAAGACACTGGACGTTAACAATTTTCTAGTCTTCTTACGATACTGGCTGGTCAAGCATATCCTGGTCGAAGACAGAAAATATGCTAATTTTTTACAGAAAAAAGGACAGAATTTAGGAAATATTTCTCTCTAGCCGGAAAAACAAGTCTGCGAGAGAGGAGACTCGAACTCCTACACCTTGCGGCACCAGATCCTAAATCTGGCGTGTCTACCAATTTCACCACTCTCGCATGTTGTCAAAAATATACTTCAATTGGATTAAAATTTTATTTTTCCGAGCAGATCTCTCCCTTTAACAAAGGGAGCTGGAGGCATTTTCTAAAAATTAGAAAATGAAACTTTAACCCACCCAAAATATATATCACCAACCTGTTGTTTTGTCGATGCTTTATTGAAACTACTCGGAAACAGTTTTTTGCAACTGGAATAGATAAGTTTCTAACTGTAGCAACGGTTCTGCATCATCAGAAGATGAAGTCTCCTGCTCCTCACGAAAAGTGAGTCCAAATTGTACGGTTCGTTGTAAACCCATTTCCTGGCGATCTAGATAAATATCAATGATGGTAGTGATATTTGGAGATAACTCAATATCATGGTAACTCCATTGTTGATGTTGAACACTAATGGACTCTCCATTCAACACAAGGATTTCCTCTGCGTCCAGAACTTGTTGACAGTTTTCTACGGATAAATTCTTGAATTCAAAAACATTAGGAGCGGATTCTGAAGGCAGGAGATTCCCAATAAACTCTCCATCTTTTCCAAATGTAACAAAATCAACCGCTATGTCTTCTACAAAAATTGTAAAGCCGAATGAATTCTCATCCCCCGTTATTGGAATTGCTGTAAATGAAAGAGGAATCTCTCCAATAAGAGAGGAATGCTGTGTGGGTTCTGTGTCTTCAGTTCCAATTTGCATAAAGTTTGCCTCTAGTTCCGATTGATCATCAGGGACCATGACCTGAACACATTCATTAAAAATATATTGGTAAAAGCGTTGATTTTGCAGGTCTGCGCTAGCATTTACCTCTTCGATCAAGCCACCACTTGTATTAGTCTCACCTGTGACATGAATCTCATCGTCATCGCTGCTGCCTGGATTGGGAAATTCTGTACCAGAACACCCCGCCCATAAAAGAAAAAAAATGATGAAATAATAGGAAATTCTGTTTTTCATGTTGTTATTTTGGTTCCGAATTCACATCATCCATTACCTGGAATAATTGAAAAGAAAAATTAATGACACGCGTTGCTTCTCCTTCCGGGGTGTCCAGTAGTTCAAGCATTTCTCCACGGAATTTTTTCATTTTTTCTTTTGCCAACTGATATTTTTCTGGTGTAGTCGCAGCCAGGATAGCACCATATTCGCGTTCATTAGATGATTGTTCATGCAATGCCTGTATGGCCTGTTCCAGAATTTGTCGATGATAATTCAAAAGTGCCAGGGAATAGACTTCTTCAGGGAAGTTAATGCTGGACATCGCTGCTTTCAACTGCCCATTTTCACGTATCAGGAGTCCTGCCGCTTCCAAATCTTTCAGACATCGTGTCATGACTGCCGGGGAAACCTTAACACGTAAGTGGCGTAAGATCCATTGGACATTTTCCAAAGGGCCATCCAAAAAAGAAATTTCTCGAACTACCCAATGAATCCATGAAGAAATACAGGCGTATTGAGCTTCATCTAATGTGGTGACTTTGGTTTTTCTACGCCGGATAGAGGATATCTGGTTGAAATATTGATTGCGGCGATTGATATCTTTTGTCTGTTCCATTCTGACCAAAAGCTCAAAATACTCTTGTTCCGTGCCTTTCAACTCCAGCATTTCGATAAGACGGTCCAGGGTTGCTTCTGAGAGTTTCCGCTCTCCTGCCAGTATTCGCTGGATGTAGTTAGGAGACCCAAACCCCAAACGTTTGGCAAAAAAGCGCATCGAATACTTGGAAGATTTCGCACGACATCCCTCGAAATAGTCACGAAGTAATGTGCGAAAATCTAAATACTCATATAAATTCGGACAAACTAATTCTAAGCGCATACGTCTGTTTGTTTAAATGAATACTAAAATGAATACAAAAAGAATTCATTTTTTTGAAAAATGATAATATTTATTTTTGAATTTATCAAGATATTCAGTTAATTTAAGATTATCAATGAACACAATTTTTAGAATTTATTTCATAAAAATAGTATTCATTTTTTTAGAAAAATAAATTGAGAGATCCTCTCCCTAATTCTTAATTTCGCAACAGCGATTCGTAATGGAGGTAAACATGAGAAAGGAGCATATAAAGAGACAACATTTATTTGTACTAATAGTAGCAGGAATCTTATTTTTGTTGCTGGGATGTACAAAGGATAGTGACGATTCTTCAGGGGATAATTCTTCAGCAGACCAGGAATATGCCATCAGCGATGGTCGTTTTTCTGTCAATTTAAGAACATTCAACTCAGGAGTATTAGAGGGATACAATCAATGTGAAGATTTGGCCAGCGACCTGGAAGAAGCAGGAAAATTACTGGCAAATCTCACCATTGCCAGGGAAAAGGAGCAGGAGCAGGACTTGGTTATTCAGCCTACAGTGCTTGAGGACACTGCAACAACAGATGGTACGGTTTCCGGAGAAAACACCGTTGAAGGAATAGATACAGCAGCAGCAACATCAGAATTGGAAACTGCCGCAGCAAGTGATGAATCCAGTGATTTCGAAACCAATACACAAGTGGAGGGTGTGGATGAAGGTGATATTGTCAAGTCGGATGGGCAATTTGTTTATATTGCCTACGGAGACGAACTGGTCGTGCATGATTTGGCAGGAAATATTCTGGATCGTCAGAGTTTGCCCGCAATGGACGAATCAGGTTCTCGTCTCCAGGGGGAACGGGCAAATCGGACAGTTGCTGAAACTAGTGCAAGTGGAAGTGCGACAAGTAGTGATGGAACTCCTGAACCAATGCTTTTGAGCGAGCCTACAACCACTGATGGAGGGATCACGTCCAGTAGTGATGCGGTTATTGAACCGGCGCTGGTGACTGACTCGACTTCAATTGCTTCAGCTCAAGAACAGATTCAAGCATTGCTCTTGGATCAAGGACGAATACTGGCTGTTTCCTCAGGGTATCAATTTCAAGAAGATGCCATCATCAGTAATACTGTCCGCCTATTTCTTTACGAAGTGAGCGAAGCAGGAACCTTGAATTTATTAGAAGAAAAAGAAGTCAAAGGATGGTACCAGGCAACACGAGAACTGGATGGAACCGCTTATGTGGTAGCATTGGCAAACTTGAATAATTATCAATTGACCGGGGAATTGTCCCGTTTCAACACAGAGTTTCGTGACATGGGAAATGATGAATATGAACAGGCCGCTTTGGAAAAATCCAAAGAATTGATTCCAGAATGGCGTGATAAGTTGATGCAAGAACTGTTTGCAGATGCAAATGGTCAGATTCCCTCAGACGGATGTCAGCATATTGCTCAGGTCAGTCGTATGGGAACCAGTGGCAGTGATGCTGTTGGTGATTTAGATTTGACCGATGGTCAGGGTGTGGTGAATGGACTCGTTCAAATCATTTCTTTTGACATGAGTGAAGGAGTATCTGCGGCAAAAACATCAGGCAGTTTTATCCCCACAACCAATGTGGTCACTTATGCCAATGCGGATTTCATCATTTTAGGGGGCCAGCGCTGGCAGCAATTTACTTCAACACAATGGCAATCTTCTTCTTTTTTGATGGCCTTTTCCATTGATACGGGGGAAGCGGTTCCTGCATCAATTGGGGAAGTCGAGGGCCGAATCTTAAATCAATTCAGCCTGGATGTGCATGAAGGCCATTTGCGGGTTGCTTCGACCATTGAAGAACAGTGGAATTATTTAGAAGATACCTGGAAACAAATTAACCCCTCAGAAAGCCAGGTCACTATCCTGAGTTTGCAGGATACCGAAATGGAAGTGACAGGAGAAGTACGAGGATTGGGAGAAGGGGAGCAAATTTATGCAACTCGCTTTATCGGAAACCGAGGCTTTGTTGTCACATTTGAGACCATCGATCCATTCTACACGCTGGACTTGTCGTCTCCTACGAACCCACAGTTGGTGGGAGAACTGAAAATTTCAGGTTTTTCCAATTATTTACATCCAGTTGGCGATGACCACATTCTTGCTATTGGACAGGAAGCTGACGAAGAGACGGGACAAACGCAGGGTTTACAGGTAGCTCTGTTCGATGTGTCTGATTTCGCCAATCCTGTTCAAAAGTACAAACATGTGGTCGATGGCTGGAGTTCCAGTAGTGCCCAGGGAGATCATCGAGCGTTTCGATATTTAGAGTCTCAGGAAACCTTAATTCTGCCTCTCTCCAATGCAACCACCGATTCCTTGTTTGATGGCTTTCAAATCTACAAAGTTTCTGTTAATGACGGAATCGAATTGACCGGGCAAATCACTCACGTCGATGTCAATCAAAGCATCGGATGTTATTCCAGTGCCTATCTTTCTCCACGGAGTTTGGTTTTTGACGATCAACTGGTTACCTTGAAAGGTCATGCTGTTCTGTCTTATGATTTTTCTTCACTGGAAAAACAATGGGGACTTGAATTGGATCAAGATCAACCGCAAGAAAATTGTTACCCTTGGTTTGATATCTAAAATATTTGCCACGGAGGCACGGAGAAAAATGCTTTGTTGATGGTCGTCTCTTGCTAACCCTGTAGGAGTGAAAGAAAATAGCCCAGCCATTTATGGCTGGGAAAGGGCGATAAGATAACATTTAGTCCCAGAGGGACGATACTTTCTCTGTTTAATCATTTCCCACTAAATGAATACATTCTTCCGATGACTAATCTCTCTGGCCAAACAAAATGCAGAGCGACGGAACGGTGAAAATTTAGTGTTTTTCGTGTCATTTCGTGGCCAATAAAGATCGCAATATGTCGAACCTGTCAAAGTTTAGAATTCGCATTGTATTTTATTTGCAGATATTGCATAGTGAAAAGAAAGGATAATGAACTCAACAAAAAGAACATTTTGTTTCAACTGTACTATGAAATCGGCCGAAGTCACTGAAGAAGAATTGAAAGTACTCAAATCGCTTGATCGTCTTGGGGGAGGGGGAACCCCCATCGACATTGCCGTGGAAGGGTTGATGGATCTCGAAAAGGTTCGGGATAATGCCGATAAACTTTCGAATAAGGGAATCCTGCTCTCTCATCGCATGCCCAATCCTGCGGAAAAACGGTATTTTGCCTTTTCTGAGCAAGGCAAAGAAGAGTATTTGAAAAAATTAGCAGAACTCGATGACTGACTTAAGCCTGATATCTCGCCCACTGTCCCCGCTTTCTCATGGATTGGTTGTTTGATCCGACAACAATACGCACAAGTGCTGCGTTATTTCTTTCCTTCTTTTCTGGCTTTTTTATTGGAGCCACTGAACTCATCACGATTTTTCAATACCGCCGAAGTCTTTTCAAGCTCAAGTCATTCTGGGGGTTTTTGTTCCTTTATGGAATTTCTGGAACTGTCTTATTTCTCCTGGTTAGCTTACAAAATCCTGAATATTTGCAGCAACCCCTGATAGGATTGTTGGTGGGATTATCCTTCCAAACACTGATTCGTTCTCGCTTTACATTTTTACGCAGTCAGAATGAAAAAGGGGAAAAACCATTGAACATTGGGCTGGATTTGGATCAAATATTCAGACGCTGGGAAACCTTCATCAAAAAACGGATTGATCAGCAATTGATGCCAGAGCGCCGAAAATTACAGGAGCAACTCGTGCAGCATTTTCCCACCACAGCACGCATGAAAGACGAGATGATGAAAAGGGTTTACACCCAAGAACGTTTGGGTGAACAAGAGCGGAAAATAGCGATCAAGCAATTTGAAAATATTTTCAAAGAAGCTGTCAAATCCGACGACGAGATTGTCTTGCATCGCCTGGCAGATCTCATCATTGAATATTCCGATTTTGATTCGCTGCAACAAGATTTAGAAACTTCTTTGAAAGATACACCAGCCCCTTCTCCGCCCATGACGGTCCAGGCATTTCTCTCTAAACATCCACAACTTTTGGATTCCCTCGATCAATGGAAGGATAAATTGACTGAACAAGAATGGGAATTTTTACAGAAAGAAGTGCAGAATCCAAATCTTTCTTTTCAGGAAAAACAAAACCTGGTTGCCAGTTTGCTGATCAAAAGGAATCTTATTGCATAAATCTCCGGAGACTTCCATGTCCTACGTCATCAAAATCGAAGAGAACTCTGTTTATCATAACGGAGAATTGATCAACAGCACGGCTCCCAAGTTGGAGACTTACGGAGAGTTACTGTACGCTTTGGAAAGTGCGACCAAACCCGATGAGCAGGAAAAACCGGCAGAAATCACTCTAGAATTTTTACAGCAATGGGGACAACAACTTTTTACGGATGTATTTGGTGATCTTCCTGCTCCTGATGAACCAATTATTTTGGATCTGAAGAAAACAGTTTTGGAATTGATTCCCTGGGAGATTCTCTTTGACGGTGAAGAGTTTTTAGCCAAATCGGCAGGCATAGCACGACTCATTCAGACGAAACAACCTTATCAGTGGAAACCGTTGAATAAACGGCTTTCGGTACTGGCCACTTTTGCAGGGCCTTTGCTGTATCGCCATCTCAATGATCCGGATGATCCTGAGCAGCCCGCTCCGGTTTCAGTACGTACAGCAGCAGATACTTTTGCTCAAGCTTTTCGGGGAGGCAACATTCCGGCGGATTTTATTTTTCAGCGCCATACCACCGGCCAAGCATTGCAACAGGAATTACGCAAGGAACCGGAGATCTGGCACTTTACCGGGCATGGCTCCCCGGAGGGCTTGATCTTGGAGGATGACATCGGTTATGCCGATGGCGTGGATCAAAAATGGCTTAAACGCAATCTTCGTAGACACCAACTCCGCTTGGTGGTATTGAACTCCTGTGCCACCGCAAAAAGAGGATTTGATCTCAAGCAAGACGAGGTTGTTTGGAGAAATCCAGTGACCACAATTTTCCACGAAAATGGAGTTCCTTTTACCATTGGTATGCAGTTCCCTATTTGGCAAACAGCCGGCAATGCGTTCATGAAAATATTTTATACGTCTTTGTTGACAGGAGCCTCATTTTTGGAAGCGGTTCAGGAAGCACGAGAAGGGATGGAAAGCACAGAATGGCAATTCCTGATTCCAGTAGCACATATCCATCCTGCTTTGCTTGAAGAAGCTGATCAACGGCAATTGTTTGGTGTCACCTCAGACCAGCCTATAGACATCCGGGAACCGGATCTTCCTGAACACTTTTCGATGCAGCGCAACCAGAATTTCACAGGACGGAATGTAGAATTGATTGACTCCATGAAAATTCTTGATCCCAAGTATGGCAAACAAATTCTGATGTTGCAGGGAGAAGGGGGCATGGGCAAAACGGCTCTGGCCATCGAACTGGCCTACCGTGCAGCCCGTTGGTACAAAAACGTCTATTGGGCTTCTGGTAGAAAAAATCCTGCCACAGAAGAATTCGGAGCTTTGCTGAGGGATAAACACGCTTTTTCTCCAATTGGCGAGGATGCGGAACTGTTTTACCAACTGGGTGAGGAAATGGGATTGCCCAAAGAAGACACCATTTCTCAAATCATTCCAAAGATTCTTATTCGCTTGCGCCAGAGTTCGACAACACTGATCATTCTGGATAATTTGGAAAATTTTCAGGACATTCCCAATTTGCACGCCTTGCTTTCTCAATTGCCTCCCCGTTGCAAGGCCATTCTGACGTCTCGTGTGCCGCTCACCGAAGAAACTCCATTGGCTGTGACGATTCCTGTCAAGGCTTTAAAAATCAGGGATGCCTTCCAACTGATTCAGACTATTGCGGAAACACAAAATTTGTCCGCATGGTGGGAGCATTACAGCAAAATTTACGAAGTTTCCAAGGGGCATCCGCTGATGATTCAAGTATTGATGGGGCAACTGGAACAAGGGGCGGAACATTTACACCAATGGGTGCAGCAACTGGAACAGGGACAGGATGCCGGGGCTGCCTTGTTTGCTTATGTGTTCACCCAACAGTTCGAAGATTTGGCAGCAACAGAACGCTTGCTGCTCTTCACCCTCACGCTTTTTAATGAACCAGCCCCACTGGAAATCATTGCAGCTGTTTCTCAAGTACCTGATTGCCATGATGTGCTCACACATTTGCATGCAACTCGCCTGATTGAGCGCGTGGGCGAAAATACCTATCAATTGCAACCCGTCGTTGATTATGTGGCACGGCAATTTCTCAAAACGGAGCAGGACACACACCTCAATCTCTATGTTCATCTGATAAAATCTTGGCAAACACAGCAAAGACCAGAGCAAGAAGCCGCAGCACGCTTTCAATATGCCCATGTATTGAATGATTATCAGCAATGGCCGCAGGCGATGGCTGAGTTAGAAAGGGCAGAACAACTATGGAAGACCCAGGACATGACTCAATTTACCAAAAACAGACAAGCCATTGTTCATTTATTAAAGGGAACCGTTTATAGTCAACAAGGTTACTGGGATCAGGCCATTGAGTTCTATCAGCAGGCCTTAGAACTTTATCAAGAACTGAGAAACCGCCAAGGACAAGCCACTTCTTTAGGAAATCTCGGAATTGTTTATCGCCAACAAGGTTACTGGGATCAAGCCATTGAGTTTCTTGAACAAGCCCTAGAGCTTAAAAAAGAACTCGAAGACCGCCAAGGACAAGCCTCTATCTTAGGAAACCTGGGAAATGTTTATCGTCGCCAAGGTCATTTGGATCAAGCCATTGAGTTTTTTAAGCAAGCTTTAGAGCTTATGAAAGAACTTGGAGACCGCCAAGGACAAGCCACTGTTTTAGGCGATCTGGGAAATGTTTATTTCCAGCAAGGTCATTTGGATCAAGCCGTTGAGTTCTATCAGCAAGCCTTAGAACTTCAAAAAGAACTTGAAGACTGCCAAGGACAAGCCAATCAACTGGGGAGTTTGGGAAATGTTTATCTCCGGCAAGGTCATTTGGATCAAGCCGTTGAGTTCTATCAGCAAGCCTTAGAACTTCAAAAAGAACTTGGAGACCGCCAAGGACAAGCCAATGCTTTAGGCAATCTGGGAATCGTTTATCTTCAGCAAGGTGATATGGAGCAAGGACTTTTGTTTCATGAACAATCATTACAGCTAACGCGAAAACTAGGGGATGCATTTGGGAGGCTGCAATCGCTTCTTTCGTTTGCATCAGTCTATCTACAGATTGGGAAAATCCAGGAGGCTGTCCAGGCCTTGGATGAAGCAGAACCACTGGCACAGCAATTTGTAAAAGAAGAATATTTGCAAGGCATTCAAGATTGCCGAGTCCAAGTAAGCCGTTTGCAGGTTTTACAGGAGTGTGCCTCTCCAGAAACCTGGCAGAAAGGAGTGGAGGCGGCATTGAAGGAAATCCAGGAATCTCCTGAAAAAACCAAGGTTCTGCTGGAAAAGCTGAAAGAAAAAGGAATTTCGTTTGAGGCGGAGTGAGCTACTGGTTGAAAAAGTGCCGTCCCTATGGGACTTAACATTGGGGTGAATCAATTCCCAGTCGGAACGCCGCATCGAATAAATCGCTGAGCTATTATCGCCCCTGCGGGACTAAAAAACTCTGATGAATTACTTCATCATCAAAGAGATTTTTCTTCAGCGAATTTGCTACGAAAGGCTCAACGAATTGATGTACCGAATGCCTGTCAGATATGGCCTGAGCTAGTTGCAGGGAGTATCTTTCAGAAAATGTTACACTTTTGCAATGCCTCCTGATAGATTTTTCGTGCCTTTTTGCGGTTTTCGTGGCCATCAACAAAAAATATACTACAATGACTTTGCAAAAATATCCGCAATGCGTTCAGAGGCATGTCCGTCCCA
>JANQHV010000553.1 GCA_028282505.1 SAR324 cluster bacterium
GCTTCGAATAGGGTCATCGTCGGTATGCCCTGCGATGACTACCCAATCTTCACGATGATTTTGTTGAATCACAGTAATCAATTGTTGCATGGCTGTTCGCATCTCCAGTTCATTTTTAATCTCAGCGGAACCGGAATCGAAAGTGTACTCGGCCGGCAAAACGACTTTGCATCGGTTCTTTTCCTGATAAAACAGAAAACCTTTGTCTGTGTTCGCTAAAACATAGTCTTGCAAGGCTTGGCAGTCTTTTTCCTTGAGTTCTTTTTTAATCTTGAGCTCTTGTTTTAATTTTTTTACCAACCTGCCACCTTCAGCCTGGTCTACTGAAAAGATCAGAGTTTTGGGAAGATCAGGAATTTTTTCCTTGAGCAAAAAAGATACTTCATCACTGGTGGTGTAAGGAGCAAAACGCATGAATTGGCCAGCGTACTCGAATTCTTCAGAACTTGAGAGATGGATGGGAACTTTCACCTCCAGCTGACTGGGCGAAAGCAATTGTCCACGTACTATGATGGTTTCTCCGGGATTGGCTTCGGATTGAGACATAATTGTTTTGATGAGAGGAGGCCTTTCATTGTCCTGGATCAGTAGGGACAGAGTGCGGTTTTTGCCGACCTCAATTCCGTCAATTTTTTCGGTTTCCATTTGAATCAGGATTTCTTCATTTTCCCGGCCTTCATAAACATTGTCATCCTGAACCTTCACCCATTCCATCGCCGATGTTTTTCCTGCTGGAATTGTTATGAATTTTCTACGTAAAGTGGAAAGATAATCGTCAGAGTTCTTGGGTAAAATCACATAAGGCACTGCTAAATCCCGACTAATGGGAACATTCAATACCGCTTCAAAATTCACCCGTCCCACATTTTCCCTGACCGTGGTTTGACTGGGGTGACGCGACCCAACAACGGCATTTGAATTTTCAAAGGAGTGGAATCGCAAATTGACATTCTGTCTGATTTGCCCCATGATTGTGATAGTCTTGGAAAAAGCGAAATCCGCAACTTCTTTACGGTTCACTGCATCCAGCTGCAGGTGAATGGTTTTGGGCAATGAATGCATGTTCCGATTAATGGTCAAAACCACATTGGCTTGATCGGTTCCTGGCGCAAAATGTAAAGCAGTGGAAGATAGAGTATAATCCGACCTCGCTGCACTGCCAGGGGGTAATGCGATTTCCAGGTCAAAATCCAATTGACTCAACTTATCTAATTTTCCAGTCAACGAAATGGTTCCACCAGGGGCTACTTCAAGGGAGGAAAGAGACAAATCTACTGTGGGTGGAGCGTCCTGGTCTTCGATAATAATCGCTGCTTTTGAGTTTTCTTCTCGACTGACTCCTTCTACTTTTTGAGTCCTCACAATCAAAGTTTCCAGCCTTTCTTTATAGGAATCATTGGGAATCTCTACAATGGCCGAGCCGACTGTGGTTCCTGGAGCAACTCTGATCAAATAGGAATCATTATTAACGGTCTCTCCTCTAATTTTATAATCCAACTGTGGGGAAGCGTCTTTCGAGTCTTTATTTTCTCCTAGATAGCCTATTGAATAGTACACTTTGACTTCTTGTTTTGTTGCGGAACTCAGAGTCGCCAGAATCGGAACAGAAATAGACTCCTCACCCTGTTTTGGTTCCAATACCTTGATTTCAGTGCCATTCTCAGTGACTTCTTTTTTTGCCCAGTCGTTTTGAAGAATTGATTCGGAAATGCTCAAGCTGACTGCGCGTTCCGGAGGTTTGAGTAGGACAAGCAAAGCGAAGCAGCACAACAAAAGCATGAGAACATCGGCGAAAGTGATCACCCAACGCCCAGTCTGCTTTTTCTTCCTTTGTAAAATTGGAATTGCCATTTTAAAAAACTTAAGAAATAGGTTGCAAAAAACAAATCAATCATTGCGGATAGTGGTGTCCAAGTGGTGTTTCTTTTTGATGCTCCACGTCAATTCATATCTCAACTCTCGTTGAGTTTTCACCGGCAGATAAATTTGTAAATAGTCAGCAATATCGTTTTTGTGGGTTCTGGCTTTCAAATGGAGAATAGCCTCTCGTGTCATTTCCAAAGAAAGGCAGTTCTCATTTTTGAGTTGGGTTCTTTTAGAAATTGCTGGCTCAAAAACAACATTGGCCAAAAGTAAGCCATACAGTGTGGTCAACAAAGCAATGGACATGGGCAACAGCAGCTCTTTGATATTTTGCAGATCGATGCCTGAGCTGAATAAAATTGCCAGACCGATGACGGTGCCGACCACTCCAAACGCTGGAGAGGTCTGGGCCATGAAATCGAAAACTTCAATGTCTTCTTCCGCCCGCATCTTAACCATATCGATTTCCATAGAAATGATATCATTGATCTTTTCATGGCTGGCCTCCTCGCGTCCTTCCGTTAAAAACAGAGCAATCCATTCAGCCATGAAAGGGTTGAGCTTTTGGTCCTCTCCTATGTGGATAGCCTCTCGTAGACGACGCTGTTCACTGAAATACAGGGCGCTGCGGTAAATGACTTCCCGCTCTTCATTGAAATTGGTTGACCATTCAATGATCAGGGAGCGAAAGGCGCTTCCTAAGCGATGCAAAGGAAAAGCGATCATAGTGCTGCCAATCGTGCCGCCCATTACCAGCACCAACGACCAAACATCGAAAATCTGCTTGATTGGTGCGAATGGCGAGGGATCTTCGGTTTTGATGTAGAATCCTTCTGGATCGGTCCCTAGAAACAAAGTTATCGCCAATGAGGTGGCCACAACGAGCAAACCCAGCCATACATTCAACGTCTGTGTGAATATTTTTGGAGTAAGTGGCAAAATACTTTCTTTTGAAATCATCGGAAACCTCTGCTAGTTATGGAATGAAAAAAATTTTATAGAATGAGAATGCAACATTAATTGAAAACTTTGTTATCTTTGTGCGGTTCCAATTCGCTTATTTCTTGCTTAATGCGCTTTATGGCCACAATGAGATCGATTTGGTGTCGAAGGATCATTTCTTGGGAGAGATCGCTCTTATCGATTTCTTTGATAATGGCGTCAATGCTCATTTTTTTATACTTATCTGGCATCAGTTCATCGTATTTTTGGAGTAGCTGTTCTAACAGTTCCTTGTGGTGCCAATAAGAAATGACCAGACTTTTTGTATTTATTTTTGGCAGCAACTCATTAAACTGACCGTCTTCAGGAAAAGTCTCCAACGTGTAATAGAATTCCTGAAAAATTAACTTTTCATCGGGTTTTAAATGCGGTTCAAGGGAAACCTTTATCTCAATAGGGAGGTGATTAATGAGATTAGCAGCCTGTTCCAGGCCATTGACCGAAGGGACTGTTTGTTTGATTTTTTCTTTAACTTTCTCAAGTTCTTCTTTGAGAGCCGGAGTGATTTCCTTCAGTTGAATAAGGGCCAGCAGAAGATGAACTTGGTTATCTTCCAACTCCCTCATTAACAAAATTTTTTGCATCATGCTCAATTGACTCAAAAGAGCAGCTTGTGTTTCCAGAGATGTTCCCATTAAAGCGGAACACAATTTTTCTACAGGAATCTGGTTAAACAGATTCCATTCGTTTTCCATATCGGTAGCAGGACTTCCTGAAGCGTCTTTCCCCGTGGCTGATCGGTTAACCGTTGATCCCGAAAGAGCCGACAATTTTGAACTCAATTGATCCAAAGAATTGGATAGGGTTGTGCCCAGTTGATCCAAAACCCCAGGGAGATCCATTCTGGAGTGATCTGAAGATCCCAAAGCTGATGATTTTGGGAGATCTTTTAAACTCTTGACAAAGAAACCTATGTTCTCTTTGATATTTTTGTCGAATTTCTGGAACAGATAGAGGAAATACCCTGCCCACAGAGCACTCAGGGCAACCAGCATGAATAATAAAGATTTCAGTAAAAAGTTTGAATTGAGAAAATCAACGCCTTTATCTTTTGAAGCGCTATCTTTTGAACCTGAGACTGGAGAAGAACCTGAACCTGCTTCGGCTTCATAGGAAATAGCGCGCTGTAATTCAATGACTCCCAATACGTCAAATTTATCATTCCAACCCAGCCCGATTTCTGAAATTTTTTGTCTTAGATCATCGGTCTCCAGAACTCCCTTAGGAAGTGCTAATGCAATGAATTTATACGTATAATTTTTTCCTTCTATCTTCTCCCATTCGTTGGTACAGGTTTGAGATTGAAATCCCGTGCCACCCGTTAGTATACATCTTTCTTTGATAATGGTTTGCTCAAATACTTTGACGTCATACTTATCTGGGCCGAATTCCTGATCCAACAAGGATGTCAATTTGCTTGTGATATCATGTGGCAAATTTAATTTTTTGCTGATAGCCCGTTCACGAATCTCTTGTTGTTCTTGTGCCCAGACTTCTGTGAAAACCAAACAAATCCCAATCACTCCAATGAGTAATTGAAAGAATATCTTTATTCGCATTATTGAACTCCTTGACTAAAAGTAAGTATGAAATCAAAAAAATTACTGAATGTCTTTGACAAATTTTTCAACTCTGGATGCCTTTTGCTGCAATTCCGAACTGGAACCATCGCTGGTGGCCTGTCGCCAGAAGGAAGCACCGAGGAACAAGTAAAGTGTTCCATACTTCGTATATATGTTTCTCAACTGTTCTTTATCGGAAGTTTCTCGCAGGGCAACGGAGGCCAGATCCAATGCTTTGACATAATCGGCCTGACGAAAGGCCTTATCCATTTCTTTTTGTAGATTTTCATAAGAGGTGCGGCTCAGTTTTTTCTCTTTCTCTTTTTTGGCTTGCTGTGCTTGAACGATCAGTTTTGCAAGCACTTCGCGCAACTCCTTTTGGTCTTTCAAAGCGGCAGCCAGAGCTCGTCCAATGCTCTTTTCATCAATGGGCACACGAACCTTTTTATCTTTCAGGGCTTCTTTGATTCCTTCACTGAGATCTCGTTTATCAATCGGCACCTTCATTTTGGGGTCTTTGAAAGCTCGTTGGACTCCTTTCAAAATACTGTCCTCAGCGATGGGTACCTGAAAATTCGGTTTATTAAAGGCTTGTTGAACTCCTCTGGCGACACTATCTTCGTTAACAGGAAATTTGACTTTGGGATCGTTCAGGGCTTGTTGGACTCCTTTGGCCACACTATCTTCAGAAACCGGCATTCGTGTATTGGGATCGTTCAGGGCTTGTTGGACTCCTTTGACCACGCTATCTTCAGAAACCGGCATCCGTGTATTGGGGTCATTCAGGGCTTGTTGGACTCCTTTGACTACACTATCTTCAGCAACAGGCACTCGAACCTTCGAGTTTTGGAAAGCACGCTCAATTCCTTTAGCCACTTTTTCTTCGGAAATAGAAACTTTGATGTCGCTGTTATTGAAAGCTTGCTCGACTCCTTTAGCAACACTGTCTTCGGCGATGGGCACCCGGATGTTTGGATCTCGAAAAGCCTGTTCAATTCCTCTCGCAACACTGTCCTCAGCAATGGGCACTCGGATATTGGGATCTCGAAAAGCCTGCTCGGCTCCTTTAATGATACTGTCTTGAGAAATAGGCACTTGGATATTGGGATCCCGAAAAGCCTGTTCGACTCCCTGAACAATGCTATCCTCAGCAATGGGTACTCGGATATTGGGATCTTTGAAAGCCTGCTCAACCCCTTTAACAACACTGTCTTGAGAAATAGGCACTTGGATATTGGGATCTTTGAAAGCTTGCTCAACCCCTTTAACGACACTGTCTTCAGCAATAGGAACACTCATATTAGGATTTTGAAAAGCTCGTTCCACTCCTTTAACCACACTTCTTTCAGAAATGGGAACCTGAATCGCAGGATCTTGAAATGCTTCCTTGACCCCGGTGATAATAGCCGTGGGAGCGATAGGCACTTGGATATTCGGATCTTTAAAAGCCCGTTCCGCACCTCGAACGACACTGTCTTCAGCAATAGGAACACGGATATTCGGGTCCAGGAATGCCCGTTCTACTCCCTTGACTACGCTGTCCTGGGAAATGGGGACTTCAACGGTTGGATCCTTGAAGGCTTCTTTGACCCCAGTAATCACAGCTTGAGTATCGATAGGAACAGTCACTTCTTTATTCTGGAACAAGTTTCTTAAGCCTTGATGAACATTTTCTGGCTTGACGGCAACCTGAACCCCTCCCTCATTGAAAGCATAAGCTAAAATTTCTGTGAGATTATCCTTATTGACCAAAACTGGATCTTGAAAACGGCTATTGAGCACTGTGATCCGCTGGTCCAGAGATCTTTGGAGATTTCCCATCCCCCGATTCAGAGATCTTTGGAGATCTCCCATCTCCTCTTTCAACTTGCGCAATTGCTCTTCATTGGCATCTTGAAGATTCTGCATTTCGGAATTGAGAACGTGAACTAAAAATTCATTGTTGGTATCCGATCTATCCCTGTTTGTACCGGATTTCATGATATCGTCAGCCTTGATGGACATGGTGAAGTTTTTATCATCAGAATCACCAATTTTTTCTTGCTTAACCAGACTTTCTCCATCGCTCAAGCGGATAACTTCCATGTATCGTCGTTTATTGTTTCGGGCTTCTTTGAGCCGAATATGGAAACCATCTTTGATTTCTTCATAGATGACAACATCCCCTTGTATAACTAACGGCGTCGGTGTACATGCCACAAAACCAAGCAGTAAGGGAGGAAGCAGGAAACCGAATTTTTTTTGATGGTGTTTGAAGCAATGATAAAATTTCAATTTCATAACCAACTATTTCCTTTGATTTGACATTCAAATAACAGATGTGATCCAGCAATAAGACTCCAAAACATCAAACTGAACATACACCATATTAAAAATTCCAACCAATCATGATCGCAACGGCATTGTTGAGTTCCAGTGTGTTGGTTTTTCGATTCAGCATGTAATAATTGTAACTGATTAAAAAATCCTCAAAGGTGGACTGCAGTTGCCACTGAAGGTATCCGCTGTTACCAACTGCGGGTAAAAACAGGTAGCCAGCCCCTAATCCACCGCCGAGTGAGAAAGAAGACAACTCCAGAAAAGTAGATTCAAAGTAGGAAGTTGTCCATTGCAACTCGGAACTGGCTCCGATCATGAATCCCGCAATATCTCCCAGCTTTCGGTCAATCGATTTTTCTTTTTTTTCACCACTTTCCGATTCGGTTACAACAGTTTTAGGGCTCAAGTGATTGTTAAAATCTCCAAAAAATGGGGCTTCGCTACCAAAAATAGATAAATTGGCGGTCATTGCCCACCAGTCTTTTAACTGAAATCGTTGTTTGCCAGTCACCATCAGGGCGGAATGACTCTGAATTTCATCGGGAAGCTCATCCAATTCAATGGGCAATGACAAAAAACCGGCAGATAGTTGATAATTGAGAACGGTTTGTTCTTTATCCAGGCCAGGAGAAGTGGAATAGATGGACTGGCGGAGGCGGCATCTATCTTTGTCATAAAGGGTTATGGTGATTTGGCGCCGTGTGGTTTTCTTCAAGACTTTTGTCTTGGCAAGTCCTCGGATTTGTTTTTGATCAATTTGACTGGTGAAAACCACAGACAAGAAAAAACCGACATTCTTGTACCATTCTTCTTCCAGTAAACTTTGGCGGAACCTTGCGTCATCAATTCCCTGAGTCGCTATAATTACGTTTTCTACGGTCGTGTCTGTTTCGTCCTGATTGGGGTTTGGGGGAGCCTGGGGTTCTTGGGGGTCGATTGGTGAAGGAGTCTCCTCGACAGGTCTCACTTCAAAGCGAACATTTTCACATCTTGTGGTACAGGGGATATACTGAATCGGTCGTTCTTCGCTAAAAAAACTAATCATATTTTCCTGCATTTTCTGTTCTTCAGGATGTTCGGGCATATAAAGCAAAACGGTGCCTCTGTTTTGCTCATCGGTTTGCTGAGACAAAAAAATTTCTAAATTTCTGATTTCTCTTTTGAAAGCCTCGGACACATCTTCGACCAGGATAGGATTTTTGGGTAAACATGCTGATACCGACTGGGGAGCGAGAGCCGATGGATTTATTGGACTGTTTTGGGCATGAGAAAGAGAATATGCACAAAAAACAAAAACCAAAAAGAAAATAATAGTGCGAAATTTAAACATATCTGATTTTTTTCAATATAGTTATTTTATTTCAGTTAGTAACAGTGACCAGCAATGTGTCTTTTCCGGTGCCACAAGGGTCTTTGACGATAAACACGATTTCATATGACCCAGCGTTTGTTATGGTAATAGTGGGAGTCAGAGTCTCTCCATATTCTGTTACCAGTGTATCTGTGTCTCGTTCTCGAACTTCCCAGGTTAGATCAAGTTCTTCTACCTCAAAATCACTATACGGTTCTCCTGACAACTCGAATGGTTCCCCTGCTGTTTCATTGATACGGTCCGCTCCAGCATAAGGTTGTGGCAGAGGAATATTTGCCGAACAATCAGGGTCGACCACAGATGGTATGAGAACAGTATCACTGACCACAAAGCTGATATCTTTGTCAACATTGCTGGTGACGGAGAGGTCGACGTTTGCTGAGGTAACATCTTCTTTGCTTCCTGTTTCGGATGTTTCTGAAACAGCTGATTGGGCCACAAAACCGACTGCGGCGACAGTTCCGCCAGTCAGAACAATTCCTTTCATTGCAGGATTGGGCACATCGCTCAGATTTCCAAGAGTTTTTTGAGTTTCTCCACTGAGATCTACCTTGCAATAATAGTCGTCTTCTGTCTCACCGCAGCCACATGAGGCAAGACCGAAATGAATGCCCATCATTATGGCAAGGAAGAGTATTACAGTCTGATTTCTCATCATTATCCAAATGCTTATTGTTCACAGGTGTTTTTTGGAAAATCACTAATACCCGTCACGGGAACGGTAATTCCTGTGTTGTTGCTCAAACGCACCCAGAATCCTTTGCCTCCCTCTATCACTGGTTCAGGACAACTGGTTCGAGATAAGTCAAGCGACTTGGGACACTGTGCTTCTTGCAGGGTTCTCCAGGTATCTGTGTCCAGACATCGCTTGTTTTTTAATGCTTCCTGAATTGTCGAGTCTGTGGAGTAAGCTTGCCAATCCATCTGTGGAGGAGAATTCACCGATCGCAAATGCCAGATTGAATGCAGTTGCCAGGGGATTGGAAATGGATCTGATCCTTTTTCTTCCAACAAAAGTTCCTGACCGCAAGCAAAAAGGAGTAAAGTAACTGGGATTCCAATCAACGTTGTTCGTAACACATGTTTACCCACTATTTCAATTCTAAGTGATAAGAGAGTGAACAATTTTAGTTTTCTTACGATTATGAGAATAATTCCTATGATTACCAAATAAGCCAGCAGTACTGGTGTCCATACATCATTCTGAATGGCTGGTGGAGTTGTGGGGGGTTGTTTGTCTGATTGAAAAATACCCGCTGCGTCGATTTCATCAATTTCGTGAAATGGATCTTCCACAAACTCAGAAAAATGAATGGCATTGATGATATCCTGCACCGACATAGAGCGGGAGATTCCCAGCAAATACCACTCCTGGGAGTTATTAATTGCGTTCAACCTGGGGGTGATATCGTAAGCACCAAGGTCTCTAAATTTAACAACCAGGTTTGTATCCGCAATAGCGTAAATCCCTTGCCCTGGCTGAACCACAAGAGAATTTGCACTCGAAATGGCCCAAGGATAGGAGAATTTTTCTTCTGAATGGGTGATAATTTCGCTGACAGTACCCCTTGTCAGTTTGAGTTGAAGATCGCTCAAACTCCACTGTGCAAAAACGGGCAAGGCCATTAAATTTTGTCCTTGTCTCACTATCTGTTTTTTTGCCGCATTGCGGATTCGAGACAATTGATTGATGGAAACAAATTCATTGCCCTGATAAAAAACTCCGTTCCCTTCGACTTCCAATGCAGTGGTGGTTTCCTGAAAATTCATGTTGTCAAGATCAGAAGCAACATCCAGTTTCAATGTAACACTGTCGTCCTGAATCGATTGTAGAACAACGGATTCATTATCAAGTGTGCCCAAAAAGTATCCCCATTGTAACTGGTCAATGCTTTTGATTTCAGAGCGGTTTGAAAGATAATTGATGTCGGTCATCCCCATGAGTTCCTGATTGAATGTCCTTATCCATTGCAAGTCATTTTGGCTGATAGGAATTTCCAGATAAACACAGTACAAAGGATTACCAGAAGTCATGAAGTTTGCTGTCGTTCGACCCGACTGATCACAACTCTTTTGTCCCGCAATTGTTACTGTCGAACCGGCAATGAATCGAGGAAGCATCAAATCATTGGACAAATCCTCCTGGGAAGGATCCGACGTAATCAGGATGGCCACTTCTCCCTCTCCCAGAGAATTGGTATTGATTTCTCCCTGCATCACTCTTTCCTTTTCATCCGTCAAAAGGGCTGTTTTGGTTCGAGTTGTACCTATCTCTGTGATCAAAGTCTGAGATCCAGCTGGAGTGCTGATAGTCGTTGTTTTTTGTTCGACCGAGCTAAGGATTTGCCCATTGATTCCGCTAATCGTATCGGCAAGTGTCATCTGCGTATTTCCCTGGATTCCCATGTTTATGGTAATTGTCCGGCTTCCTTCTAATTGTCCGTCCGCTTGAAACGGGATTTCAGAAGATTTCAAAGTAATATTATCAATCGAATCAATGGTGACGCTCGACGAGTTTTTTTGAAGTTCGATGATGGTGACAGCTTCTTCCTGCTTTTCAAAACGGCTTTCGGAGGAACCATCAAAGCTCATCGTAGTCAAAAACCGTAAAGGTGTGACCCCACCTTGAATTGTTTCTACCTGGAGAATGGGGAGTTGAGAGAACGCTTCTTCGGATAATTGATTCAGTATCGCTTCACGATCTTGATCACTGAAGCGTCTCAGCACTTCCTCTACCGTGAGAGTGTCCAACAACCCGAGGGCAACTTGAAAACTAACCCCAGACAATTCCTCCAAGGCCCTTGTCAACTCATCATAAGAAACATTCGCCAGCAGGCTTACCGGATCTTTCAGGTTAATGTTCGCACCGGCATCTGAAACTGTGAGGTTTTGAATGAGTTCATCATTTTTGGTGAGTGTTACTGTGATTTGGGGATCATCAAAATTCGTGATCGCCTCAACTTGATAATTGGCATCCTGATGATTTGTTTGCCAGGTGATTTTTGAACTCTCAACATCGACCCCAACAGCCGTGTGTGCGATGATGGTCGAGAAGAGAGAATAGTTCTTTTCTTCTTCAGTTTCCAGGGTGTGGAAAATACGTCCGTAGTGGATGTTGGTGGTCAAACGAAATGAACGGTCTGTTTCCAGTTCCTCTTTCTGGGTTATGAATTCCGTGACCGAAGAGCCATCGGGGTTGATATACAATGTGGAACCTTTGGGAGCTTTGACAGTTGGCTCATCTTCTGTTTCCGTGCAAGGAAAGATACAAACACTGAAGCTCTCATCGTTGTTAATAAAATATTTAGCCAGGATTTTGCCGGAATAATTCTGTACTGTGTAGCCCCCTGAGATTTCTTGAAACGCATTCACCTCTGAATTATCTGGATGAAGCACTACCTTATCATTCTCCGGCCTGAAAATTTGAGTGGCTGTGTAGGATCCAGTCGTAGTTGCTGCATGTACCCTGATTTGTGCTTCACTTTTGCCTTCCCTATTCTGTTTGAGTACTGAAAACTCAAAAGATAGATCTTCGGAACTAAATTTCCTGATTTCGGGAGCGTGAAAGTAAGCGATTGGAGTATCGGCTCTCTCCAGAGTCACGCCAGAGTAGTTATTGGGATCGACAGTCCAACTATAGCGAAGTCCCTCAGATTCCGATCCGTCCAGCACGACACGAGCGGACTCGAGAACATTCTGGGAACTACCGAAAAGAATGGTCTCTCCCTTCTCCCCAATTAGCAATGAGAGCGAAATCCCTTTCCCGTCATAGTTGGCATCCGAGCTGGTGGTGGTGAGCTGAAGTTCGACGACTTCCTTATTCAAACGACCAGTAATTGAGCATGTAACATTTTTCATCACATTCCAATCGTCTTGGTCAAAGGTGAAGGAGATTCCATCGGAATCAATGACTACTCCATCAGAGGACGAGCTACAATTCAAGTTTGAAAAAATACCTGTGGTGCTGCCCGTTGCAGAAAGAGTCACAACGACCGCTGAATCAGGACGACTCAAAAGTTTGAGACCAATTTCTTCTTCATCCTCCTGAAAAAACTCCAACTGTCGGTGTTGTGGAGGAAGGTAGATTCCATGTTTGTTATAGTCATAGGAATCATTGTGAAATCCGTCGTTGGATGCGGAGCCCTCCTCATTGTCAGCAAAATCGCAATCTGTCTTGTGAGTACTGAACACGCCCGGTTTTTCTTCGAGGTGAATGTATTCCAATTTTCCTCCAAGCATGTAGAGATTCGGTTCGCCTTTGATCCGTACAATTGCCGGTTCCGTTCCTGGTGGATTCTGCAAGCGGCTTGTTGAGGACATGAAACTGTTAGTAAGTCCCAACACGACATCGTTGCTTTCCAACACGGTGTCAAAGAGGTGAGAGAAATACAATTCCCCATTATCTATCAGGATTGTCCCATTGCTGATGTAGCTTTCGTGTTCCAGAACCAACCTTCCCGCCACAGAGCTATAACCATCTGGATCACCCACGATATTGCAGTCATTGACCCGGTTTGCACTGCGTCCTTGACTGTTGGAGGAGGGAGCCAACTGGAGCGTTCCACCATCTAGTTCAAAAATAGAACTCATTTTCAAGATGCCTCCGTTATTTGCGATTTCCCCGTTACTCATTGTGAAGTTTTCAGTCAAGGTCAGGTCAGTACTGTTCAATTGCAGTCTGTTGTCTTGAAGCGTTAAAGAGGAGAGCCTGAGTTCTTGTTCACCTGTGTTCTCAAGGGTCACTGTATTATCTAAGGTCAGGTTCGTGTTCTCAAAGATAAGGTTGCCCGTCAGTGTCACGGTAGTGTCAACATTCCCGAGTACCAGTGAGCTGTCTTGCCCCATGTTGAGTTCACCGCTGACCACTGCCCCGGTTTCCAGGGTCACTGTTTCCGAATTTGCATTTAGAGTTCCATTAAGTGTTAATAAATCAGTGACGATCAAACCGATACCATCTGAGAGGTTTAGGGACTCTCCCGCTTCGCTGCTAAAGGAACCAACAGTCAGGAAGCTATTGCCGCTCAACGCGAGATCACCTGTTAGGTCAAAGGTATTCAAATCCAGGTTTTCTTCAATGATCGCATTTCCTTGTAATGCGAGGGCAGTATCCTGATTCACCTTGACCAACACTCCAGTTGATGTAAAGCCTGATGTACTCAGGTTAAGGGTACCGCTCATGTCGGCACCACTGTCGATTGTTAATGAGCCTCCACCCTGTAGATCGATCTCGCCTCCGTTAAAATTGCTGACCCCATTGAATGTTAAAGCGTTGTTGGCAGTAATAACACTGCTTTCCAGATTTACCGTTCCGTCAAAGGTCAGTGTATTATTAGCCGTTATGGAACCTCCCAGTAGGGATGTTTCGTTACTGAATGTTAATGGTCCAGCAGTGGTAATGGTTCCACCCTGGAGGGTGGTATTTGCCTGAAACTGAATATTCTGGTTACCGGTTACCACAATGGAACCACTTTGCAAGGTGGTCTGCCCATTAAGAGTCAATGAGTCATTAGCGGTTATGGAGCTTCCATTGAGTGTGGTCGTACCATTGAATTCCAGGGGGCCATTAGCGGTTATGGAGCCACCTTGAAGATCAGCCACTGCGTTAAACGATGCGGTCTGGCCCGCTGCCGTTGTAATAGAACCACTTTGCAGAGTCGTGTCTCCATTCAGGGCTAAGGTATTATTTGCGGTGATAGAGGCCCCACTTAAGGAAGTTATGCCATTGATTATCATTGCACCATTGGCGGTGATAGAGCCGCTGCTCAAACTGGTATCTCCGTTGATGGTCAATCCATGGGTTTCTAAGGAACCTCCTCCGGGCAGGAAGGACTCCAGGGTTAAGTTGATATTTGTCACGTTCAACGAATTACCACTGAGACCCAAAACATTCAAAGGCAAATCGAAAATATCTCCGGCGTTGGTCATGGTGGTATTCGAACCGATTTGCAGTGTAATGGTGTTATCTGTAGTAAGGACCCCTCCTGAGTTGATATTTAGAGTTCCACCAAGAGATAACACCCCACTGTCTGAAACCGATACCGTTCCACTCACGATGCCTCCCTGTTCCATGGCCAGGGTCCCACCGGAACTGGTTAAATTTCCGCTAATAGTGCCGTTTTGGCCAAAATTTATAATCCCCCCACCATTATTGATGGTCACGCCAGTGGGTATATTGGTTGCCACGGAGACTGTGGCTCCTGAATTGTTAATTGTGCCCGAAGAAATGATCCCGGTGATGATCGGAGAAATACTGTTATCTAAGGTCAGAATGTGACCACCCAGGTCGAGACCATTGAGGGTAACGGTGGGTGAATTTGAGGCATCACTGGAAAATACTGTATCTCCATTTAGCGTAACGCTACTGAGCTCCGAGTTTTCACTGAGAGTCACACTGTTGTTAAACTGCCACCCGGACGCCGTTGCAGAAGTAAATTTTACTCCCCCGTCAAAGGAGGGATTGGTTACGTTCAAGGTTCCCCCAGCAAGGGTGGTCAGACCAGATATACTGACTGAGACGTCACTGCTGGTACTCAAGGTCCCTGAAGTTCCCAGAGTCAGTGCTCCCGAAAAAATGACATTTCCACTCCCACCGATGGCGAGCGTATCACTTTGGAGATTGACATCGCCTGAGATTGTCAGGGTTTTACCTGTGATGGTGCTGAAAGTGGAAGTAGAGGAATAAGTCAGGTTGGTGTAGGCAATGGTCGTATCATCATAAATGTTCAGTCTGGCTCCGCTGATATCCAGTTTCCCCGTAGTAATCGAATTCGTTGAACCCAGTGTCATTGTCATCCCGGAGGGCAGACTGAAAGTGTATCCATTAAGGTTCAAAACTCCGATGGACAATTCCTGATCGGCAGTCACGGTCGCGGTGGTGTTGAGAGTCAAGCTGGCTAAGGTTGTCGTAAGAGTCGCCCCAGTTGTGGTGAGATCTCCTCCAAGTATCAAGGTGCCTCCGCTGATGGCCAAAGTACCTCCTGTGAAAGTTGCGCCTTGGGCAAAGGTAATATTTCCTGCGGAGGAAGCTATCGTACCAGCACTGGTATTCACAGGTGTTGAGGAAAGAGTCAGACTACCCAAATTTGTAAAAAATCGAGTGTTCGAATTATTGTTGAAATCAACAGCATTCGTGATCGCTAACTCCGTATCGGATGAACCCAAGATTAAGGAATTGTCGTTGAGAGCAAGCGAACCAACACTGATGATGTTATCGCTGGTGATGGTGGTGCTGTTGCTACTGAGAGAAAGAATGCTGGTGGTGGTGGCGATGAAGGCCGCTCCCGACATGGTCAAATCACCCGCTAAAATGAGAGTGCTGTCAGTAATATCTAAAGTACTGGCAGTGGAAAAAGTTGCTCCCTGAGAGAAAGTGATGGTTCCGCTGGTGGATAAAATCGCTCCGGGACCTAAATTTTCAGGGGGGACTGAAAGTACCAAATCCGCTTCTCCCGTATTGATTTTGGAGTTTGCGTTGCTGTTGAAATCAGCAGTGGAACTGAAGGTTATGTCGGTGCTGGTGGAGCCCAAAGATAAAGCCTTTCCATTTAGAAACAGCGTAGAGAGACTCAGAGCCTGATTGCTGGTTAAGGTCGCGTCATCCACTAAGGATAAACCGGTCGATGAATCAGTTGAGAGTGTAGCGGTACTGGAAAGGTAGAAGTATCCTCCCAGGCTCATGGTGGTGCCCAGCATGTTGAGGGTTCCGCCATTAATCGTTGTGTTGATAAACGTGACGGTGCCAGAACTTGAAGCCAGTGTACCGCTACTCAGGAGAAAGCCACCCGCCAAATAAACACTGCCAGCTCGGCTGTTCCAGTATCCGTTGTTTAAAGTGACAAAGCCGTTAGTTTGCCAGGTTCCGCCTGTCGCTGCCATATCGATTGAGGACGCAATCTCAATTGGGTCAGATGTGGCAAAGGTCGTGGCATCAGAAATTTCCAAATTAAGACCGTTGAGAGGGTTTAGATCGGTAACCGTCGCATTGGCAGTAACCTGAATTTTTCCAGTGGTCAGCGTTGTGGCTACATCGACACGGTTGACGACTGTGGCACCTGCCAGCACAAGGGTTCCAGTGGTATGATCCATTGAAATTTTGTAGGTTGGACTGTAAAAACTACCTGTGCCGGAAATTGTTAGAGTCTTGGTCCCTAGTGCAATATCATTATTGTAATTGAGTGTTGAAGCAACGGCAATGTGGGATGAAACGGAGTGAGCGATAAAACTCAAGATAGTCGTTGAACTGGCAATATCAAGAGTTCCTGTCAGATCAATTCCTTGTCCGCTAACAATTCCGGGAGCACTTGTTTTAAATGTTCCGGTGACAGTCATAGTATCCCCTAATGTCAGGGTTCCTCCTCCAAGAGAAGCCCACTCCAAGGTTTTGCCGCTCGGGATTTCAAATGGGTTGGGGAGTGTCAAAGTTGCCGCGTCGGCTATACCAAATCTTGTTGTATTGGTTGGTGTCAAATAAGTAACAACCGGATTATTGTTGACATTAATAATTCCGGTGGTTAAATCATTTCCTGTAACGGTAACACGACTGATGTCACTATTATTGCTTAACGTCAGGGCACTACTCGATTGATCAAGGTTGATTGCGTTAGTGCTGGCAAATCCTCCGGTTCCGGAGATTGTGAGTTCATAAGATCCGATGTCAATGGTGTTCCCGATGCTGTAGGTTAATGCTGCCGCCAAATCGATTTTGGAAGAGGCTGTGTGGGTAATGTTTCCTTCGATAGTGGTTGGAGAACTGATACTCAAAGTTCCTCCGTTCAGTTCGACATGGGTATAAACCGGTGAGCTGTCAGGATTAAACGTTGTGCCAGATGGGATAACAATGGTCGTGTTGCTAGTAGTTAGACTCAAAGTAGTGGTTGCCAGGGTTCCTAAAGTCACACTGACTCCAGTCACATCAACAGTGCCTGCACCCACCAGATTACCCAAGGTCAAATTCCCGTTCAAATCCAAAGTTCCTGCTCCTGCCAGAGTGAGTGTGGTGGTATCAGGAACGGTCAACGCACTGCTAATGGTTAATGTTTTTCCACTGACGATGTCCGTGTAAACCGCGCCATTAGGAGTACTGGAGATAGTCAGGTTAGAGATGGTCAATGACTCGTTAATGTCCAGTCCTTTTCCTGTATTGCCAGTTGACGAGATGGTCACAGATCCAACTGTACCTGTGCTGTTGAGAACCAATAGACTGTCCGGATCATTCAAGATAATAGAACTACTGGAGTTGGAAAGACTGCCACCACCCGTGATAGTGAAAGTATTCGTTCCGATAGAAATCCCGGTGCCGCCGTAGGTTAGGGTTTTGCCCGAAACAATGTTCATGGTGGAGGCTGAACTCAACTGGATGTCACTCGAAATAGTCACATCTTCTTCAACCAATAAAATGACGTCATTCAAATCTAGAATTCCATTGGTTAAACCGATGGTGTTGGGCAGGATCAATGTTCCACCTCCCTGCAAGATGAGCGTTCCGCTGGCACCAATATCAAATCCTGCACCTCGATAGATCAGAGTTTTACCACTGGCAATATTGATGGTGGAAGTGTTGCTGTGGGCAAGAGTATTCCAGAGCACGGTATCCACATCCACATTTAAGGTACCTCCACTCAGTTGCAGGTTACCTGTGCCTTTGAGAGTTCCTCCATCCGTGGTTATGAAGGAGAGTGTTTTTCCACTGACAACCGTGATGGTATCACTAATGCTCAGACTGCTGGCCAGATCCAATTGCAAGGTTCGACTATTCAGGTCCAGGGCACTGATCGTAGCTTCAGAATCGACATCAATTTTTCCCAAGTCATTGTTATCGAGAGAAACCTTGCTCACTGTCCCGGTTAAGGCAAGTTTGAGTGTACTGTTGGTATTATCGATCAGAATGGGGTTGGCGTTGAGCAATGAACCAGTCCCACTGATAGTGAAGGTGTAGGAACTGACACTGATAGAAGCACCATAATAAGTAAGAGT
>JANQHV010000603.1 GCA_028282505.1 SAR324 cluster bacterium
CGATTGAAGAAAGTGTGGCATGGTTATCAGAAAATCATGAAGTGGATCTGATTTTTATGGATATTCAGCTTTCAGATGGTTTGAGTTTTGAAATTTTCAAAAAAATATCCCTCAGTACTCCCGTGATCTTCACAACAGCCTATGACGAATATGCGATCAATGCTTTTAAAGTGAATAGTATTGATTACTTGCTCAAACCCATTGAGCAAAATGATTTACAAACCAGCTTGAATAAATACCAGGATTTCAAAAAACAATTTTCCAAAACCTTCTCTTCTTTCAATAAAGAACAAATCGAACAGCTATTGAATTTTCAGAAAAAGGAATATAAAACACGTTTTGTTTCTTTGGTAGGAGATCGTATCCAGTATATTAACGTCGAAGATATTGCCTATTTTTATGCCGATGATAAAATTGTTTTTTTAGTGACCCATGAACAGAAAGAATTCATCATTGATCATACCCTTGAAAATCTTGAAACACTGCTCGATCCTAAACAATTTTTCAGACTCAATCGTACCTATGTTGCCCAAATCACCTCCATTGATACCATTTCAAAATATTTCAAAGGTCGCCTCAAAGTTTCTTTAATCCCTCAAGCCAGAGAAGAGATTGTGATCAGTCGCGAAAGGAGTGTAAAATTTAAAGAATGGCTGGACCGTTGAAATCTGTCACAATTTTTCTACTGCGACTCAGTATTGTCCGGTTAAGATTTTGCAAACGAGATTTAGCCTGCGTGGAAACGGTTTCTCTAAATCGCTCCCAACATAAATTCTCCTACAGCACCTTCTACAAAAAAATCCAGTTTTGTCAAATCGGCAAATGTTTGACTATTGCCACTCCCCAATGCACACCCTCCTAATCCTAAAGCCGTAGTGAGTAAATAAAGATGGTGTTGCACCACGCCTACATGTTTTAAGATCAATGAATAGCTGATGGATTGGTATTTATACATCACTCGATCAAATCGTGCCGTCATGGTGATTAAGACAGGAGGGGCAGGAGCATCCCCAGCTATTTGTCCTGCATTTGCCAACAAAGGATTGTGTTGTGCTGCAATGGACTTAACCAGTTCAAGGGCATGTTGTTCTGGAGCATACCGATAAATGCCTTGTTGCAGACCTTCACACCGACCAATAGAAAGATAGAATTCCAATTCATAGGCTTTGCCACCGCTGGGGTAAGGTCTATCGGTCACAGGCCAATCGTTTACCATTCCCTGATCAGTGATTCTCAAACCATAATATAACAAATCTGCCAGGGGTTGGAGCGGCATAGCATGTTGACTAAATTGACGGACACTTTTTCTTTGTTCGATAATGTTAAATAAATTGGCTTTGAGTTGAGGAGGGGCCGTGGGAAGGGGGAGTGCAACAAGGGATCCTGTGGTAGGTTTAATGGCCGGAGGAGGGGGTTGGTTCTCAAAACGCCAAGTTGCTCCAATGGTGTGGTCTGTTCGTCCTATACGACTGTGGGTATGGATTGACAAATCGTGAGAATCCCATTGCTCCAATGGTTTCAACTGTGGACTATTGGTGGTTTGAAGGAGGAGGCAATGGTACATCAACTGTGCGATTGAACCATGAGAGGAAGCATAATTTTGTTCAATAAACGTGGCCAGCTTAGTTACTTTGCCAAAATGGAATAGAATCTGGCTAATGGCTGGTAAATCTTGACTCGCAAAGAGCAGACGAACCGCAGCCAATGGATCTTCAATTTGATATTGATCAATATCGACTCTTTGCAATTGGGCACTTTGATTAAAGATCACTTCCCGTGTTGCATCGGGCAAAGAGGTTTGCCATTCAAAAGATTTATTTAATCGTTGAATGTACATCGCCTCATGGGTGATTCCTTGGATTTGCAATTGGGTGAAGTTGAGTGAGTCCAGTTGATTGACAAGATGGAGCAATGGTTGACTGATTGCTTCTTGTGGCATCAAATCAGTTTGTAACATGAGTCCAAATTTTGCAAAGTCCTGAATAAATCGAATTTGTTCTTGATTGGCAGGAATGCGGAACAAATGTACTGCGCTACGTGCAATGATTTTATCTGATTCAAAATTCAGTTGGATATTCGTTCTCAGTTGTTTGCTAATCGTGAAGTCTGGCATGTGGTTCTTTCCTTCCCTAAAAATAAATGTCCCATGGGTTTAAAGAGGCTTCCAGTTCTTGGGAGTACAGTTGGTGAATCCAGCCCATTTGGAGGGGGACATCAAAGAGTCGGCCCGGTCTCAGACGTCGCCAAAAGTGTCTCATGTGGGGGACAACCACTTTGACCACCTGTAAAGGAAGATCAGCACGGCTTTGATCTAATACCAACACTTCCAACCCCTTTCTTTCAATCGCAGAAATAACTTGCTGTATAGATGAAACCAGATGAGGGTTGACTGGTTTGATGAGCTTCGCACAGTGGAGCATTTCCTTCTGACGATCCGCCTGGAGCCAAGTTTGTTCGTTAAAATTGACTTCTTGCCACCAACGATGGTTTTGTAGCCTTTTGGGCGAGCTTATGATGGGAAAGGATTGATTGACTTCAATAATCGCACGCAAAATCGCAATCCGCCAATCAAGGTGAGCACCAAATCCGTAAATAACCCGTGTTCCCAGTTCTTTATCAGCAGAAATGGCTGCCACCACCGGAATTTCAAGATCGTTGGTGAGTTCAATGAGTTCCAATGTTCGTTGGTACTTATCATAATAGGCCCTTACTTTTTGGACATATGGTTCATCAAAACTTTCTAAATCGATGCCTTGGCGTTGAATACGATGGAACCACCACATGGCCACCGCATCGCGTTCAACCACTTCGAGCAATCCCTGCAAAACAGCCTCTTCGAGACAGTTGCCTGCTGCCATGCCATTGGAATCAGCCCAAAACATGCGGTGCTCTTCACTTTCTGGATGGGCATAATACAAGTATCCAGTAGGGAGATATTTAAAAGTGTGCTTGGTAATGGACCAAACGGGAGTCCAAGAGAGTCGTAATTCAGGATCAAAGGGTGCAGAAACCCGTTGTTTGGGCGAGGCATTTTGATTCCATTGTTCACGATGAACTTGTTGCTGCTCACTAAATCCCATTAATAAATTGGGGTCCACTGCTTGTTGAACCAGTTCTAGATAGTTTTTTTGGATTTGATACTCGTTTCCCTGAAACAAACCCGAATATCGTTCTGCTGCTTCGCCAACAACCGAAGCTTTTGCCTGTGCACGAGTTTCTCCTTTACCACCTGCCCGAACGCCCAACCGCCTCACAAGCTGTTGGATATCGTTGCCATTGGTTGAAAAGGCATGAGAGGCCATGTAGCTATAAATCAGTTCCTCATGTTCTGGATAAACCTCTTCGAGCGGTTCCATTACTCCTGTGATTTCATCGATATGTGGAGCCATAGCGTCCAATGTGGCATGGGCACTTTGAATTCTTTGTCCACCGCAATGATTGGTTGCAATCAATTGAGGGTTGAATTTGATAGGACTTGGAAAATGCACGTTTGCTTGCTGGGGGTGACAGATTGGACAAATGCCTCTGGCCGTGACAGGGTGCATCTTGTTTTGGTAATGGATTAAATCAAAACTGAGCAACTGGTTGACCAGCTTATTATTGCCCTGCAAGAATCTCGCAATTTCCAATCCGAGCATTGAGGGAGCTAAATGAACCGCTTGGGGAAGTTGCAAATATCCCTCTTGTTGCTCAATCTGAGGAAGGTTTTTCAAGGCCAACCAACTGCCGGCCCTCGCTTTTAACGATAGGCGGTGGGCCAAACATTGCCAGCAAGCACTTTCAGAGGTTGCATTAAATACAGGCCCCACCCAGATTTCTTCACCAAGGGGTTTAGCAATGAGCCAGTTTTGCTTCAACTTTAGCATTTGTTGGTTAAGTTTTATGAGCGCGGGATGCAGATAGTCATTGGTCAACACAATCAACAGAGTGACCGATTCAGAACCATCGATCACTGATTGACTGCTCTGTTGGAATGCCCCCAATTGAGTCAAAGTTTGACTGAGAGCAGCTAATTCAATTCCTGCCAGGGAGTGAACCGCAAAACTTTTACCAGATAGGAGCAACTGAGAATGCCGCTTTGGTTGGTTCATTAATTCTTTAACAAGATCTTGCTGATTTTCAACATTAGCGAGGTAACCATTGTTTGCCAATTGTTGGAGGGTTTGCTCAATCGTTTGTGGTTTTATTTGATCTGAAAGTAATTGTTTGATTTTTTCGACACTGTGCTGACCATTCAACAGGGGGGCCAATTTTAACATGACGGGATGATCAAAAATCAAATCATGGTGTTCAGAAATCAAAAATATGGCGTCTGGCGTAAGGTGCAACTGGTATTTAGGATGAAATTTGGGGTAGTCTACTGACATGCTAGCCCTTGATGGTTTTTTGCAGATTACTGCTGAGTTTTCGTGCGGCATCAGCGAGCCAGTTGGCTCGGGTGGCGGTTTGAAGTTGCACAGGGCCTTGGCACACCACCACAAATGACAATCGTCCTTTAGAAGAATCGTTTTCGCTAGAAGCATGGAACATTCGTCCATGATGCAAACTAAAATCTCCAGCCTTCAGGTTCATGTAGTTGCCTGAATGCTCAACAGGATCAGCAATTCTTAAAGTTAGCGGTTGACCTGGACTCTCGCTGGCAATATGTGTTTGGAGTCCCTGTAAGTGGCTCTTGGGGATAAAACGAATGGTTCCATTCTTCGCATTGGTGTCAGTCAACGGCAACCATATATTCAGTTGCTTTTGGTAGCGAGTGGGATCTTGCCACGCTTCGTCTTGATGCCACTCAACGGCCGCACCACAATGTGCTGGTTTGTAAAAAATACGCAACCCCGTGGTTACATTAGTTGCGGGGAGTTGTAAACAGGTCGATGCCAATTGACGCAAGTTGCTCAAAAGAGGATCAAGCTCTGGTAGATATTCTGCTGGCTCCAGCTTGGCCCAAAACAAGGCGGGAGCCTTGTTGGGAGAAAGCCAGTGATCAAACTGTTCTGCTGAAAATGTTTTTCCCGTTCGATTGACAACAATTTTGGTAAACAGATGTTCCAGTGTTTGTCTTGATTTCAAATCAAGGCATTGCCTGATCACTAGGAAACCCTGCTCTTGAAAACTTTCTAGCTGAGACTTATCGATTCGCATGGATTAGCTCCTTTGGACAATTGGCTTGAATGTGCACCAGTGCTTTTTGTTCCATAATCCTCAACTGACATAGTCTGAATGGCAATATTTCTGTCTGCCCCAACATCGTCAGTGTCCAAGCACGATTTTGCCAGATTTTAAGTTTTAGTTTTAATGACAAATGCTCTGGAATATCACTGGCACAATCGACTTGTTGAAAGCGTTTCAGTGCGAGAAAAAGAGCATCTAATTGAGTGAGGAGGGCAAGAGTCTCAAGCTTTCCTTGTGACTCTTGTTTAATGACCAGAGTGGACTTTTTTAGATATCTTCACCACCTTCTTCGAATAATTTACCGATATCTTCTAGCACACTATCTGAATCTTCACCTTCTTCACCCTCGCCTTCACCTTCTTCACCCTCGCCTTCACCTTCTTCTTCATTCGAGGCCTCTTCCTCATTGTTCTTTTTAGCCGTTTCTTTCAAAAGGTTGTTTTCTTCGCTATTGATTTGGGGTGGATTTTCAGACAAGTTGTCAGGTAACTCAGGATTGGTATCTGAAATAGAATCATTCACTGCATTATTATAGTCCTCTTCAGAGACTTTTTGAAGATCCCCATTGGCGTTTTCTCCCTCTTTGACCGAATTTCCTGTAGCATCTTCTTGAGTTTTTTCAGTTTTTTCCAAGTCTTTGGTATCCTTGCCTTCGCTTTGCAGTTTTTTAATTTCCAAACGAGTTTTATAAAGCTGATAAACGTTGAGAGCAATGAAGGTCAACTGTGCAATCATTTGAACCCCAAGGTTGACATATTGTAATGTGGTATTGATTGCCGGAGGGGTTTTGCTGGTAGCTTTTTTGGCTTGTTCGGGAGTGGTGAGCACTCCTGCGATACTTTTTCCGTTCAGTGTCCCTGTGAAAGCAGGATTCGCTAGACCTTTCTTAGTGGTCGTTAATCGGAAAATAAATGACCCTTCCGACGGCTGAGTGACTTCTGGGAGTGGATTTTTTGTCCAACTGAGGTTCAAGTTATGATAAGTAAAGCCAATCAACAAGGTTTGGTCCACACTAACATCGGGAGTATTCGTCCCTTTTGACTGCACAGCGACCAGTGGGCCTTGACCGCTTTCACCACCACTGACGGTAGTCAAATACAACCCATTCCAATAAGCCAGCTGATAAGAGGATAACTGCTTTTGTGCTGCCAACACTTGTTCAAATGTGCATTGATATCCTTGTTTATCAAGCCAGTTGTCCATAATTTGAGGTTCCCATGATTTGTTTTTGCTCGCAGTGGATAACTCATCATAGTAATTTTGCATCAGGGATTGGCTACGCAGCAGATCATTTGCGAACTTTACGGCTTGTTGATTGAGTTTGGTGTTACTTGAAGATGTTGTTGTCATGGTTTTCTCCTTTTCGTTGTTGTCATGGTTTTGTTGGTTTCATGGGTCTTTTGATTAGAGACAGCAGCAACAAAGATCTGCAATTACATCTCCGGCAACATCTCCGGCAACATCTCCAGCGACATCACCTCCAGTGTCTCCAGCGACATCACCTCCAGTGTCTCCAGCAACATCACCTCCAGTGTCTCCTCCTGAATCGGAACCAGAATCGTCTCCTGAGTCGTCGCCGGAATCTGAATCGCTGCTAGACTTTTCAAGGGAAGAGGCTTCGCTTTCTGCAGAGCTTAAATCAGACTGAGCATCCGATACGGTGTCATTAAAATTCGTTTCATTGGATTCGATTTTTTGTTCGATTTCAGGACTTTTTCCGCCTGCTTTGGCTAAAGCTTTGGTGAGTTTTTCCAGCATGTCAAAAATTTGTAAGGCTTGAAAAACTTTCCCTATGGATGACAAAATTTGGTTGATGACATTGAAGATTTTTTGGAAAGTGCTTTCTTTTTGAGGAGAATGAGTCCCATCTTGGTTAGGACCATCAACTCCTACCCAACTCACTTTAGCATTGCTCCCTTGTGTCAGGTAACCGATAAATTCATTTTGCATGGCCTGGCCCGTTTGTTTTTCCAATTCTTTGCTTAAGGCCCCTCGATGCATTAAAATATTGGCTGCACTAGAATTTCCATCGCTTTCTTTCCAGGACAGGTTCAACAAATTAAATGAGCAGTTTTTGATCTCTGTTCCACCCAATGTGACGATGGAATTAGCAATCACCAAATTACTGCCAGTGGAAGTGTTTGACAGATCATTGGTGGGAGCGATAGTTGTTTGATAAGTGCCTGCCCAAAGGGACAGATTGCTGAGCATGGAGTCTTTGGCGTCCAAAACTTCCTGAAGTGTGGTTTTGTAACCACGGGTATCAAGCCAGTTGTCAATGATTTGGCTTTCCCATTGTTTATGCTTTCCAGCGTTTTGTAATTCTTGTTCAAAACTTTTCAACAAATTTAAATTGCTCACAAGATCACGAGTGAACTTTTGTGCGGCGCTCAATTCAGCCATTTCCCCTCCTGCTTTATTTGTTAGAAAAATAGTTCTTTTATATAGATTTAACGATAGATTTTAATAAATAATTGAATCAAAACTCGAAGTCAAAACAAAATTCTTAAATTCTATTTTAATTAATTATTACAGATATTTAATGAGGTTTTGAGGAATTCGATAAGATATTTATTTAATGATTGCTCTATCAAATAGAAAGTCTATTGTTTTTGAATTTAGGTTTCTCAAAAACCATTCCAAAATTTGCTTTCAAGGCAGATCGTCGTGGTAGCCTAAAAGTGATTCTCCCTTACTTTTGATGAATATCTATTGCTTATTTGATAAATCGCTGGGATAAGAAAGGATAAGCCGCAGTTGCTCCTATGATTCGGGTTAAATGCTTCCAATAACCGATCATCGTCAGGACAAATAACTGATTCTAAAAGTATAACTCATCGAATTCACGTTATTTTAACAATGGTTCTGACAGTTTTTAGCTGAGGTAAGAAAAAAGATTGGACAAGAGTACCCGAAGTTGTGAGAATTTTGTTTGCAGACAAATTTTCACATCAAG
>JANQHV010000499.1 GCA_028282505.1 SAR324 cluster bacterium
GTACAGAGGCCGATGACAATACCAACATGACCCAGGGCATGATCGCAGGCACCAATATTTCTGTGGAGAGGGGGAGCTGGGGAATAGTTCGTAAAATAACAGCAGGTAGAGAAATATAGATAACGAACAAATTCAATGAGTTTCCAGTCTCACTGGGAAACTGGGGAATTCGTCGGATGATAATGCCTATCAACAGATAAGCCAGGATGATGATGAAATTCTCCATTTATTCTTTATGTTTCAAAGTCAATCCCATCATCCTCTTCAAAAAAAGATCCGTCTGATTCTGAGGGATCTTCAAAAATACTTTCCTCTTCAGCATCCTCCGTGTCATCGGTCAGCAAAAAGTCTTTCAAAGGATCAAAGTCCCCATGAAAATATCGGATAGTGGCCATATGTTGCTGTAAAAAATCCTGTCCTTTTGGACTGTCCAACAGATTGATGAACCACTGATAATGGGGTGTGGGTTTGGTGTCTTCTATATTCAGCTCAAGACATCCCCTCAAAAATCCACCAAAGCTGATAACACCATCTTTGACTTCATTTTGTAGCCTGGGTGGGATTTCACCAGAAAAATCCTTCACTGTTATAGGCGTTTGGAGGATATCAATCTTTTGTAGCTCTTTTATTTTTAAACTGTCAAATGAATCAACATGGGCAGCATCAAATGTCAAATAGCCAGCATCCTGATAATGGATAGAAATGCTTTCACCTCTTTGTTTAGAGATGGTAGCAGAAAATCCATCCAATTGATGGATCGTCACAAAGTAATCCTGCTTACCTCGTCTTCCCTGCCGGATGCCATGTAAAATGAACATTGCTGCTTCTCCCGTGTTGCTTTTTCTTCTCCTAGCCATTTAGATAACATACAACCATCCCTCTGAAATGTCATTTTATTAATCACTCTTTTTGGTGAAGATAGATCTCTGCCCCCCAAAAAATAGTTTTTACTGAAATCGCCTTATTTGTGCTTGAACATAAGAGCGCCATTCCAATCAGATGACGGAGGATGGTCTTTAAACTTCAGGCTTCGTTTCAAATACATTTGAGATACTAAATCCCTAGGATAAATACTTAAGCACTCCTGGAACAATTTAATTGCATCGCTCCACTGTTGGGTATGGAACATCGTCAATCCCTCATGAAACTGATTTACTATTTCTTGTTTTTTCTCTTTGATAAATTCCAGATCACTATTAAAAATTTCAAAAATATTGATAAGTTCCGTTTTGCCTTTCACCCCAACATAATCTAATTTTCGCCAAAGTATGGAATCATCATCTTCTAATAGTTGAAAAGTGGCCGATGAAATAATGATCGAAACATTATAATATTTAGTTAGTCTTTCCAGGCGGGAAGCTATATTGACAGTGTCTCCGATCGCTGTAGTATCCATACGATTTTCACTGCCCAGTGTTCCGATGGTCACTTGCCCACTATGGATTCCAATCCCTGTTGAAATTGGTGGGTAATTGCAATTATGCCGGTGCCGGTTATAATTCTGGAGTTCGTTTTGCATATCAATGGCTGCTTGCACAGCACTTTTTGCTTCTTGTTGATTGGTACCGGTGCGCTGATCAAACAGGGCCATGATGGCATCTCCGATATATTTATCAATATACCCATCATTTTGTTGAATCGGCCCATTCATGCGAGCAAGATAAGAATTTAAAAATTTAAAAACCTCTTGAGGCGACATTTGTTCAGCTAAGGTGGTGAAGGATCGAATATCACTAAAGAGAATTGTAATATATTCTGTGGAAGTATTTCCGAGTCTAATGGTCTCAATGCCTTCAGTGGCAATGCGTTCCAGAAATTGTTTAGGTACAAATTTCTCAAACGTAGTGGTCATGTTCATAATTTTTGTTGTATCTTCGGACAACTTCCTAATCATTGTATTGAATGTCTCTTCCAAGATCTTCAACTCATTTCGATCTGTAATCTGGATATCTACCTTGGTATTTTCTAAATTATCCAAGTCCAATTGTTTAGTGATTTCTGTGAAAATGTGCAAGGGCCGTTGCAATAAACTACGAGCTATCCACAAAAAGATAATCCATAAAGCCAAAGTTTTGATCACCGCATTGACAATGATGAACAAAAAGCCTAATTGGATACGCTGAAAAACAACAGCAGAGCTGGAATAAATAATAATATGGCCAACTGTGTGATCCTCATTTTCATCTTTGTAGAGGATGGGGAAGTGGAATTTATACAATGCGAAAAAAGGAAGATCTATTCGTGAAGCTTCTTGAAAACCTGAGGTACTACTATCAACCTGTGTTGGCTGATTACTAGTGATTCCGATCACTTCTACTGTATCGCCTTCCTCATTTTCGAGTTCTAAGCCAACGATGATAGGAACCTTCGCCATACCCTGCACAATCTGACGTACCTGTTCCAGATTAAAATGCCAGAGAGATTCGGACAAACCTGGTGCAAACGTCGTATAAATAAGTTGAATTTCCTGATATATTTTATTTTTGGTGTAATAATATTCCACCGAAATATGAACCAGAGTCACCACCAGTGCAACCAGTAAGTAAATTGAAAAAACTGCTTTGAGCAGAGTGGCTGCAATAGATTTTTGGATGGTGTTGAACCTATAACGCAACATAAGAAACCATTCGAGTGTGGGAAAAACATCAAGTCTCACGGTTTTTTGATTTTCTTCCCAAGCCCACATGGACAGATAATCATATTACCTTCATTAGGATTATGAACATAAATGCTATTAATCCATACCAACCTGATCACAACTGACAAAATATGGATGGGACGCAAAGAAAAGGCAAGGGGGAAAACAAGAGATTCTATGAAGAGCCAACAATTATTGGATCATCCTGATTTGAGAAGTACACTGATTGGTGTTATGGTACTTTCTCTCACGTGTTGGAAAGAAACGACAGGTAAGACTGAAATTGAACTTGCTGAAGAAAGCCAGTTATGGAAAGTATATAAGGGTCAGGGGAGTCTTAAAACCTGAACACTGGATAAATATCTCAAATTGATATCAATTCTTATTTTCTCTGGAGACAACATCATGGACACGCAAACCACCCATCAAAAACCAACAGGCATTTCCTCAAAAACACCTTGGTTCGACCTCAAAGGTCTCATGCAAGTTCAGCTAACTTCGGAAGTAGCAGCTTATTCTCTTGATTCAGCGTTTTCATCTGATGGAGGAAATGGTTGGCAGGCAGGACATACTGGAGAGCAGACCATCCGTTTTCTTTTTGCAAAACCACTGGAAATTCGACGGATTCGTCTGGTGTTTGAGGAAACAGAAAAGGAGCGTACCCAAGAATTCGTTTTGCGCTGGTCCTCAAAATCTGGAAAAACTTACCAGGAGCTTATCAGACAGCAATACAACTTCAGCCCCACCGGAGCAACTTGTGAAGTAGAAGAATATCAGGTTGAATTGCACGATGCCACTTCACTGGAGTTGCAAATAGTACCAGATGTCAGTGGCTCAGCGGCATTAGCTTCTTTAAAACAGATTCAGTTGGCATGAAAAAGGGGACAACTGTCCCCTTATTTTTTAGGTTCTTTCCAAGAATGAAATCGCCTTAAGTGGTGGGAGTGTCAACCAGTTTAATAATTGAAAAAACGGCTCCCTGGGGATCTTGCAATACCGCAAATCTGCCCACTTCAGGAATATCCGTTGGTGGCATTTTGACTTCAGCACCAATCGTTTTTGCTCGTTCTATATTGATGTCACAATCGTCAACAGCAAAATAAACCAACCAGCTCGGGGGAACATCCCCCATGTCTTCCGTAATTTGGTACATTCCTGCAATTGGGCGATCCTCATTCATGAAAACCGTATAACTCATGAATTCCATTTGTTGCACTTCCGGTTTCCAGGAGAACAGTTTTGCATAAAATTGACTGCAAGCTTCCGTGTTGCGAGTTCCCAGTTCATTCCAGCATAAAGTTCCTGGTTGATTGACAAGTTGAGCGCCAAAGTGCCCCTGAGGTTGCCAGATGGAAAAAGCAGCACCAGCTGGGTCTTCAAGAACCGCCATGCGACCATGATCCTGCACACTCATAGGTTCCATTAAGACTTTTCCTCCTAAAGACCGGGCCATTTCTGTTGTTGCATCAGCATCTTCTACAGAAATATAGCTCATCCAGTGTGGCGGAATACCATTTGACTTTTGTTCCTCGTTCAACGCATATAGTGCTGTGACGTCTTTTCCATCAATTTGAAGTTTTGTATAATAACTGCCATCCTCTATTGGAATGTCATCAATACCCCAACCGAAAAAATCGGTATAAAATTGTTTTGCGCCATCGGTGTTACTGGTAATTAAATCCACCCAACATGGGGTGCCTGGCTTGTATTCATGAACTTCACTCATATGGATCTCCTACATTTGAGGGTTAGCTCTTTCACATCATGGCGATGTTTGTGGTTACAAAATTTTGTGCTCAGTACCTAAAATAGTTTAGGTGAAAAAAGTGTACATTTCTTATCCAAATAAGTCAAATAATTTTATTCATTTTTTTAAATTTATATTCTATAATACGTATAGTTTTTTTACTTATTTTTTAAGCAATACTTGTGATAGTTTCTGGAGCCTGCATGGTCGGTTTGATTTTGAGAATTGAAGAGATTTTTATCTTTTTGCTTCTAATTTTGTCTGCGATCTAAATTGCAGGAACTGTTGTTAAAATTTCTATACGATAAAAAATTATTGAAAACAGAAACCTATGAAAAAAACAGTAACTCCACTCCCACGCATCAAGTGGGAAGTCGAACAACGCTTAAAATTTATTGAATTTCGCTTATACTGGGAAGGAAAAGTCAATCGACAGGATATTCAAAAATTTTTTGGTATCTCTACTCCTCAAGCCTCTTCGGATTTGAATCGATACCAGGAAATCGCACCTGGCAATACGGAGTATGATAAGCGTAATAAATCTTATGTGCGTATGGCGGGCTTCAAACCTATGCTTGGTGTGCCAACAGCAGAACAGTATTTGTCTCAATTGCACTCTGTGGAGGCAAAGTTGCTTTCATCGGATGAAACCTTTATCGGACAATTGCCAGCATACGACATAATGCCAGGGCCCCAACGGACAATGGATACAGAGGTTTTACGCAAAGTAGTGCAAGCTATCAAAGAACAACAGTCACTGGAAGTCGAATATCAATCAATGAGTAGACCCGAACCAATCTGGCGTTGGATTACTCCCCATGCGTTGGCATTCGATGGTTCACGCTGGCACATTCGGGCCTATTGCCACACACATCAAGAATTTCGTGATTTTGTTCCAGCCAGGATTTTAGATACCGGCCAGGAGAAACCACATAAAATCAATGTTGCCACTGATATCGCCTGGCATC
>JANQHV010000085.1 GCA_028282505.1 SAR324 cluster bacterium
GAGAGGTTTTTCAGAAATTTGAGGCGAATAGTGAACTATTTAACGAGAATTTCTGGTGGTCCGGCATTCCGGAAATCCGCTCCATTTTTGGCGGTTTTGTAGTAGGAACATAATTTTTAAACACCCTCTAAGAGATTTAACCGTTTTTCATATAGCTTATTATTGTGGTTTGCGTGCTACAGAAGTTGGACTATTGAATTTGTATAATTTTAACCCATGAACTTTATTGCCAGCATAAAAAAAATTCGATTTCAAAATACTCATCTGGTGCAACATGTTCTCTTCCCTTCCTCCCATGCTTAAAGGCTGTCTCTTTTTCCTGTTTTGCACACTCACCACAATAGCAGCCTTTTTGGTGCTGATTCCAGGCATCATCCTCAAATTATTCTTGAAAGAACAACGTTCTGCCGCACGTGTCACAGCATACATGATGAAAGCTGCCTCAATCTGGGCAGAAGGCAACACGCTTTTTTTTGCCCTCACCCAGGATACCCAATGGGATATGGAAATTTCTGGAGATTTACAAAAAGATAAATGGTATCTGGTCATTTGTAACCACCAGTCCTGGACAGATGTGATGGTCTTGAACAAACTCTTAAACCGTAAGGTTTCCTTTCCCAAGTTTTTCATGAAAGAAGCATTGATAAAGATTCCTTTCTTTGGATGGTCCGCAATGGCCCTGGATTTTCCCATCATGAAACGATATTCCCAGAGTTACCTGGCAAAACATCCAGAAGCCCGTGGCAAAGACTTGGAAACGACCCGTAAATTCTGTGAACGGTTTAAACATGTTCCAACCACAATCTTCAATTTTCTGGAAGGCACCCGTTACACCCCGGAAAAAGCACAACAACAAAATACTCCATACCGGCACCTCCTTCAGCCCAAAGCGGGAGGAGCAGCGTTAGTTTTCTATAGCATGGGGGAAAGCCTGACGGCAATCATCGATGTCACCATTGTTTACTCAAAACCAGACATAACCTTCTGGGAATTTATATGTGGAAAAGCGGAGCGCGTAGCAGTCCGTGCTCAATTACTGCCAATTCGAGAAGACTTCCTGAACAAAGACTATGAACATGACCTGGAATTTCGTCAAACATTCCAGGCATGGATTAATCAGCAATGGAAGGAAAAGGATGTACTGATTGAAAAAATCCGTACTCAATTGAATTAGCTTGCGACATGTTCAAATTTTACACAAAATATTTAGGATTTGAATCATTTTTCTATAACCCATCCCCTCCGTTTAGGTAATCCACAGTAGCAATGAGGTAAAACCATGACAGACAACAAATTTGGCACTCGTCGTTCTTTTGAGACAGGTAATGGTCCTGCTGATCTATACCGTATCGATCAACTGGAAAAAGATGGAGTTGGCTCCGTCAACAAACTTCCTTTTTCGATTAAAGTTTTGTTAGAGCAAGCTCTACGCAACTTAGACAATTTTCAAGTCAATGAAAAAGATATCATTGCTTTAGCCAATTGGGATGGCAGCAAAAAGGAACAAGAGATCCCTTTCAAACCAACCCGTGTTATTCTGCAGGACTTTACAGGAGTCCCTGCTGTTGTGGATCTTGCGGCGCTGCGTTCTTCCATGGTAGAAATGGGGGGAGATCCTGCGGTCATCAACCCTAGAGTTCCTGTCGATTTAGTCATTGACCATTCGGTGCAAGTTGACCGTTTTGGAGGGCCAGCTTCATTGACCGAAAACATGCAAATTGAATTCAACCGCAACAAAGAGCGTTACCAGTTTCTCAAATGGGGGCAGCAGGCATTTAAAAATTTCAGTGTCATTCCTCCAGGGGTGGGGATTATCCATCAGGTCAATTTGGAACACTTGGCCAGTGTTGTCCAGCTTCGTGATGGGGTTTGCTTCCCCGATACCGTAGTGGGAACTGACTCTCACACCACCATGATCAATGGAATTGGTGTGATGGGTTGGGGAGTTGGTGGTATTGAAGCCGAGTCTGTCATGTTGGGACAACCAGTCTATATGCTCATTCCACAAGTCATTGGCTTTAAATTACATGGTACCTTAAAACCGGGAACCACAGCAACCGATCTGGTACTTCGTGTGGTGGAAATGCTGCGTGCCAAGGGAGTTGTTGAAAAATTTGTTGAATTTTATGGGGCAGGGCTTTCCAGTTTGAGTTTAGCTGACCGGGCGACTCTGGCCAACATGGCCCCTGAATATGGAGCCACTATGGGATTTTTTCCAGTGGATGCTGGAACTTTGGATTACATGCGGGGGACTGGACGTCCGGAAGAGTTAGTACAGCGAGTAGAACGCTACAGCAAAGAACAAGGGTTGTTCCGTACCGATGACACCCCCGATCCGATCTACACAGATGCTCTGGAATTGGATCTTTCTACCGTTGAGCCGGCTTTAGCGGGTCCGAAACGTCCTCAAGACCGGATCAATCTCTCTGCAATGCAGTCATCCTGGCAACAAACGTTGCGGGCTCCCATCAAAGATCGTGGTTTTGCATTGGATGAGCAGGCCATTCAAGCCACCAGTCCGATTGAGTGGGATCAAGGAGGAGAGTTGACACATGGCTCTGTTACTATTGCTGCCATCACCTCCTGTACCAATACGAGCAATCCTTCGGTTCTGGTAGCAGCCGGGTTACTGGCTAAAAAAGCGGCAGCTCTTGGTTTGAAAAGCAAACCCTGGGTAAAAACTTCTCTGGCTCCAGGATCTCGTGTGGTCAGTGATTATCTGGATGCCGCTGATTTAACAACGCATCTGGAAGCACTAGGGTTTTATACGGTTGGTTACGGTTGCACAACTTGTATTGGTAATTCAGGGCCTCTGGATGATGCCATTGTGGACGCAATCAATAAGAACGATCTGGTAGTGGCTTCCGTGCTTTCTGGAAATCGTAACTTTGAGGGGCGCATCAGTCCCAATGTCAAAGCCAACTACCTGGCCAGTCCTCCCCTGGTTGTTGCCTATGCCATTGCAGGGACAGTTAATATTGATCTGGAAAAAGATCCCATTGCCACCGACCAGAATGGCAATGCCGTGATGCTGAAAGATATCTGGCCGACCAAAGAGGAAATTGCTGAAATCGAAGCGATGATCACTCCAGAAATGTACCAGAGTCGTTATGCTGGAGTTGGACAAAGTTCGCAGATGTGGAACAAGATTGTGAGTAAAACAGGCGAAGTTTATGACTGGGATGAATCGTCTACCTACATTCAGAATCCTCCATTCTTCCGCAACATGTCCATGGATATTGCCTCTTTGAGTGATGTCAACAACGCAAGTGCCTTGCTCAAGCTGGGAGATTCCGTGACCACCGATCATATCTCACCAGCGGGTTCCTTTGCTCCGGATGCTCCTGCTGGAAAATACCTGTTAGACCAAGGAGTGGAACGCAAAGATTTCAATTCTTACGGTTCCCGTCGTGGCAATGACCGCATCATGACGCGTGGTACATTCGCCAATGTTCGGATTCGTAACCAGATGGTTCCCGATGTGGAAGGAGGATATACCACCCATCTGCCCAGTGGGAAACAGATGTCTGTCTACGAAGCCTCGATGGAGTATCAAAAAGACGATATCCCACTGGTTGTGATTGCGGGTACTGAATATGGAACTGGTTCTTCTCGTGATTGGGCGGCCAAAGGCACCTTTCTCCTGGGAGTCAAAGCAGTGGTTGCTTCCAGCTATGAAAGAATTCACCGTTCCAACCTGATTGGAATGGGAGTGCTCCCCCTCCAGTTCAAAGATGGGAAAAAAGCAGAGGACTATGGCATTACTGGAAACGAAACTTTTTCTGTTTTGGGAATCCATGATGATTTGAAACCATTGCAAGATTTGACATTAAAGGTAAATGACCAGGAAATTCCGGTAACATGCCGCTTGGATACTGTCGTAGAAATCGAATACTACAAAAATGGAGGAATTCTGCATACCGTTTTACGCAACTTCCTCAAGGAAAGCCAAGCTTCTGCCTAGTCTGTTTTTATCTATACTGGGCGGGATTGTTTCTGCCCAGTACTCATAGTGAACTCCCCACTTTAGAAGCTGTGTTAATTCCCAAAAAGTCGTTCGTTTTGATAAATTTTCGTAACGGTAAATATTTTTAATACAGCTCCTTAACCAGCAATTCCTTGGTAGAAATTCTCCATATTTTGATTTATGGATATATTTGGTTTAGAATGGTTCATTCAAAATATCTTGTATGAATATACTACCGAAAGCCTCATTATCTTAAGCATCATCTGCTTGTGTATCGGCTCTCATGTTGTCAGGCAAGTTATCAGCTGGTTCAGATATTCACGTGACAAGCAGAAAGTCATCAAACAGATCCAGCAGCATCTTTTTAAAAAATAAATGTAGGATAAGGTCGTGGTAAAAATCAGCTCTGAAATTCTAAATCAATGTTATGCTCACGGGATAGAAGCTTATCCTGAAGAGGCCTGTGGCATGATCAGCGGAAAAATAGAAGAAGCCGATCAAGTCGATGAGGTGCATCCCATGAAAAATTTAATGGATCAGTATCATGCCCAAGACCCCAAGATGTTTCCACGGACTAATCGTAATGCCTATATGATTGACCCCAGGGAACATATGAAGCTGGAACGTGCTTTAAAAAAACGGCAGTGCCGCATCAAAATCATTTACCATAGCCATCCCGATGTGGGAACTTACTTTTCTGAAAAAGATAAGGCCGATGCCCTATGGGGGGAGGAACCTCGCTATCCTGATATGTATTATTTAGTCTGTGGAATCAAAAACAAAAAACCAGATAGTGCCATTTTGGTTTCCTATAATCCGAAAACCAAAGATTTTGAGATCACTCACCTGGATTGATGCTGTCGCTCCATGTGGAAATGTGCTGAATACTTATGAAAACAAACACTCGTCTTCCCATCTCTTTACCCGATAATTCTCTCAATAGTGAATCCTTGCGTAAAGCTGAACCGGTTGGTGGTCCTTTCACGGTCACTGCCACACTTGTCAGCATTGATGATATTCTCGATTGGCAGGAAGGCCGCTGCAATTTTGATTATGGATACTATCGTTTTATTGACAATCCCACTCTTTGCCAGATTCAAGAAGGACTTCAGACGTATTACCAGGTTCGCCACTGTTTGCTGTATACTTCTTTCAAAACGGCAGCAATGGAATTATTGGATTACTTACTGCTGACGAAGCCACAAATGCGGATAAAAGTAGTTTGTGATCTGGAAGAAAATTCTCTGGCATCCTTGGAACATTCATATCCCGGTTTGTACACTTCAGTTTCTATTGTTTCTCCCTCTAATGCCTCTGAGCTTTTTCCGTTGTCCAATGCCAAAGATGAAATCCTTGTCATCAATGTACAACACCCCCTGTCTTTTTTAAAAGCACACAGCGATTTCCTGCAAAGTGCGAAAGCGGCACGTATTCCCATTCTTGTCGCATCAGAAAAATTTCCTGAAAAAATGAGGAAAGGTCCAACCGAACCTGAAACACTGCATCCTCTTGTCAATTACTGGATTTTTCCACTCCAGGATAAAGTGCATCCAGTCACGGGAGGAGTGATTTTAAGTAAATTGGATCGACAGATGACTGAATTGAAAGAGTTACGAAAACAAAGAGGACCCATTTTATCCAGTCGAGATGCTGCCTATTTTTTAGGCCAGATTGATGCACCTCGAAATAATCATGGTGAACAAGTCATTCGACGTTTATGTGATCTGGAAAATGCACAGCATGGTTTTCTTTTTTCTTCAGGGATGGGAGCTATTACGACAATATTGTCATTGCTTCGTTCTCCTGGCAAGGTCCAGATCATTGTGGTTGGATTGCTCTACACAGACACTTATGCCCTAATGACCTATGCCAAACAAAGGATAGGTCGGGTGGAAAATGTTTTTCTTGGAGTCGAAGAGTTAGACCAACTGCCTGATGTGATCAATGAACAAACGGCAGCCATCATCACCGAAACCATGACCAATCCCCTTAGTGATGTGCCTGATTTGGAAACGATCACCCATATCGCAAAACAGCATCATGTCCCCGTTATTGTTGACAACACACTGGCCACTCCTGTCAATTGCAAACCTTTGGATTTGGGAGCCGATTATGTGATCCACAGTACCACCAAATATTTCAATGGAAAAAACAATCATGGTGGTGGCGCTATACTGCTGAATGACACGCAAGTTGCCGAAAAGATCAGAAAATATCAGGAACAATGGGGAAATGTGCTCTCATCTCTGGAGAGTGTCGTGCTGTGGAAAAATTTGCACGATTTTGAAGAACGAATGCAATTGTTTCAGAAAAATGCCATCCAAATTGCTGAATTTTTAGAGCAACATCCTGGTGTGGAAAAGGTTTATTGTCCCTGGCTTCCTTCCCATCGCAGTTACCAAGCTGCCCAAAAAATATTAACAGGACCAGGAAGTGTCATCAGTTTTACCTTGAAACAACCAGGACTGGAAGGACTAAGGCTATTTTATGATGCCCCTCTTGATCATATTTTGAAAGCTCCCAGTTTGGGTTCCAATCAAACGATCCTGTGCCCTTATACATTACTGGCTCATTATCATGAACCGGACGATGCCCTGGCTGAATTAGAATTATCTCGTTACCTGATTCGCATTTCTGTGGGCTGTGAAATGGAAATTAAGCCTGTTATGGATTCTCTTGATCAGGCATTACGGGCTACTTTAACTTAATTGAGATGGATATCTCAAGTATACTGTGGAGTTTCGGTTCTTAATTCGATTGTCAAATCATGTTCATCTCTTTCTGCTTCTCCCTGTCGGGCTATTTCTCTTTTTCTCCATGCAAGGGCACGGTTGACCGCTTGTGGAGAAAATCCCAACTTTCCCCCAACCTGTAGTAAATACTTTTTTTCGTCCTGAGGAATATCCTTATCGATGGCAGCAATCACGGCAAGGTACTTCAGTAATTTAGCAGCCAAGGCCCGGTCCTCCAACTGAAAGGTATCTAAGGTGATCCTTTTATTCTTTTTCATCGTTTCTGCTATGATGGTCGATAATTCCATATCACAGTACTTGGAAAAAAGCTGCCTCATGTAAGCTTCTTCGGGTTTGGACATTCTCTTATCAGCCATCACCATGCCCGCAATAGCCCAGGCAAACCACCGTTGCGATTTTTTGTCTCCCAATTCCTCCATGATGTCATCAAGTCTCATGCCTTTCATGTATCTCTCCTCTACTTGTATTCCAGGTATTTTGATAATTCCTGTAATTTTATTTCAAATTGAAATATAATCCAAGTATATTTATAGGAGGTAGTGTTCCCAACAATGCCCCATTGTGTTTTACCCATTCAAAATATATCAAAATCCATCATTTTCATAAATTTCATGCAATATTATATCATTTTGTAACATCTCTCCACCCTGATTATTCGAAAGTTATATCATTTTGTAACATTTCGACATTTTGTGATTCTGTCATTCGTCTAATTTTTACATAAGTCATTGTAATGGTTGATTTTTATTTTTGGCAAGGTTTTTGAAATGCACGATTCTGGATCAAAACACATCAACGTTAGGCTGGCTGCTCTCCTGTTCCTGCGCAAATTAAGTTGAATTCCTCGACACTCTATATCAATCTGATACTCATGAAACTCATAGACTCCCACACACAACCTGGTAAACGTCACAGTCCCCTATCGTCAGCATTACAAATCCATTCAACGGACGATGTTAAACAAAAAGTTTCTGAATACCTGAAGCAATCCCGTTATTTTGAATACTTTTCTGAAGCAATTCTGGACAAATTCATGTCTTTAACCGAATACCAATGTTTGCCTAAAGGAACTGTGCTTCTGTCTCAAGGTCAAACAAACCAAGAGGTCTTCATTATTGTCAACGGCTCGGTGTCTGTAGAAGTCGATGGGAAATACATCTATTCTCTCAGTCGAAAAGGGGATATTGTCGGAGAAATGAGTGTGATCAAAAATCAGCCATCCAGTGCCACCATCAAAGCTGAAGACAACCTGGAACTGATTACAATTTCTTCGGCATTATTGAGAAAGAGTAAAGAAGAATTTTATCATGAACTCTACCACATTTTTTATAAATGGTTCGCCCATATCCTTTCTGACAAACTCAACCGGACCTCGCAGAAAGCCAAGCTATATGAAGACTTGAATAAGGAATTGCAAACAGAAATTGAGGCCCGGAAAATGGCAGAGGAAGTACTTCAAGAGTCATTTCAAACCATTAAGGAACAACAAGTCCAAATCACCCAGGAATTGGATGAGGCTCGTCATACCCAACAAGTTCTTTTTCCAGAAACACTTCCAACTATTTCAGGAGCCCAAATCGTTTGTAAATATGTTCCCATGGAACAAATTGGTGGAGACTTTTATGATGTGGTGGAACTTGAAAAAGACAAAGTTGGTATTTTGATTGCTGACGTAACGGGGCACGGTATTTCAGCCGCTTTGCTCTCTTTCATGATTTCCAGTGTTTTCAAAAATTGTGCGCCTGGATTGGACTCCACAGAAATGGTGCTGAATCTGACCAATGGTTTTTTGTGTGGAAAATTACCAGAAAGCAAATTTGCCACACTGCTTTATACCATCTATGATGCCACCAGTCGAGAATTGGTCTACACCAGTGCCAGTCATCCCCCAGGGTATGTGATCCGGCCTCAGACAAAAGAACTTTTTCCCCTGAAGACGGAGGGTATCATGGTGGGATGCTTTCCCAATGACATTGCTAATTATGAAGAACAGCGTTTTCAACTCCAACCTGGAGACAAAGTTTTTTTGTATACTGATGGGATTATTGAAGTGTCCAACACAGAAGATAACATATTAGGAGACGAAGCCCTGGAAAGTTGGCTAATTGAGCATGGAGAACTACCGATTCAGGAAATATTGGACCAACTCTATGAGCATTGCCTGGAGTTTTCGAACTACCAGGGCATTGGGGATGATGTCACCATGATTGGTCTGGAAGTCTTAGAGTGAGTACATGAGATTTCCCTTCAATTTAGATAGAAGTATTATTGGATGAAATATTAAGAAGCAGACGATATGACAAATGAGATGATTCAATTGTATCAATTCACGCCAGCATGGGGGCTACCGAATCCCAGTTCATTTTGTATGAAGCTGGAAACGTATTTACGCATGGCAGACATTCCCTATCAAATTGCTCCTGATGCGGATGTGCGCAAAGCCCCCAAAGGAAAAATGCCTTATATTCAGCACAGGGGGCGGGCCATTGCTGATACTGAATTGATCATTGAATATTTAAAAAAAAATTTTGGGGATAAACTGGATCAAGATCTCAGTCCCGCAGAGCGAGCCACGGCACAATCCATCCGGTGCCTGGTGGAGGAACATCTCTATTGGGCGGTTCTTTACTCTCGATGGGCGGAATCGGAAAATTGGAAGATCAACAAACAAACCTTTTTCGGTGCTTTGCCTCCCGTCGTTCGTACCATCCTGGCAGAAATAGTACGCCGACAAGTTCTCAAATCACTAAAAGGACATGGGATGGGACGGCATCAACGGGATGAAATTTATCATTTTGGTAAAGTGGATTTGTTGGCATTGTCTGATTTATTAGGAAGCCAGTCTTTTTTTATGGGAGAGCGTCCAACCAGTGTGGATGCTTCAATATACGGGCTTCTCGCCAATATACTCTGGGTGCCCATCGAATCTCCATTGAAAGAGCATGGCAAGACACTGGACAATCTTGCCAGCTATTGTGAAAGAATGAAGGAACGTTTCATTTAGGGCAGATCATGCAACAAGTCATATATCTGCTGGTAGAGTTTTTTGTGAGCAGGGGCCATCAACAAATTGCCCAGGCCTCCAAAGATCACATCAAGGTGATCAAACCTGTGTCTTGTCATGCTTTCGACTGTTTCATAATACCATTTGCCTTTCTGGATGGGATTGCGGTCCAAAAAACCAGAACCTCCGATGGCATGAGTCCCTCCAGTGAATGGATACCTTTGGGATATTGAACTGACAGCACCGTCATTCTCCCGCCATTTGTCGATATCCAGTTCTCCCTTTCCCCAGTTTGGGAGAGGAGGTGCGTCAAATTCCACAACCAATCCCTGATAGGCAGAAGACACCGTCAGCATGGGGTTGATAAACAGATCTGGATAGCAATTGGCAGTGAGCAATGCTTTATTAGATTTTTCTGTAATCACAGATAAATAATAAGTATTGGGATGGGTTTCTATTTGCTGATTGGCCTTGTATCCCCCTTGCAAGGTTAAGTCAAATGCCAGATTGTCTTCATTTTTAGCAAAATGTGATTCTTCCAGGGCTAACAGAATCTCCTCGAAGTTTCCTTCTTTTTCTTCACCAAGCCAATGGTCCAGATGAAAATGATAAATCTTTTCTATGGCTTTGCCCCCTGCCATTGCAAAAATCTGTACGGCATTTCCAATAAAAAGCCCAATTGGTTTTGTCAACAAACCGGTTTGTTTATCACACCCCAGCATATAGGGCAGCGTGGAACCATTCAACACTCCTGAGATGGATACGATGCCCTCCACCCAGTTGGCGTTAGACCCCCATCCCCAGTAGTCTTCTGCTAACAATTGTTGAAGACGAAGACAAGTATGGCTTCCTGCACTATGTCCAATCAAAATGACAGGGTTTTCCTCAGACCATCCTTCTACCAGCGCATGTCCGGTATAATCATGAGAAAATTGTGCATGCTTTTCTTGTTCACTGTGTGCTTTCCCATAATCGGTGATTGTCCCTTTGATTTGAGCAGCTACTTCACAGGCCCGGTCATGAAAGGAACTAACCGGGCCGCAGTTGGCTTCATGCAACTGAAACTCGTGCGTATCTTGTTTGAGAGCATGCCCCCAATAGGGCAAACCTCCCATCTGAGAACTTCCCCAACCCAACAATCCATGGATGAAAATGATATTTTTTGATTTCATAATGAAATATACTTACACTCCTGTCGATGGGACCAACACTGGTTACCCTTCTGTTTCCTCTTGTTCATCGAGATTGAATGATTCTACGGCCTCTTCTTCTGTGTCATAGGTTGCTATGTGCTCGAACAAACCAACAGCTTCAAAAATAACCTTAACAATATTATCAAAACAGCACAGGGCAAAGCCAGTTTGTTTTTTTTTGGCAGTTTGATGAAGATAGATAATGACCCCTAATCCCGATGAATCAATATAAGGCATTTTTTCGCAATTGAGGATCAAAGCCTTTTGGTCGGGCACTCCCAATAAAGGCATGCTGTAGGATTCCATTTTTGTTGCATAATTCTTCTCAATTTCACCCTCGATCTCTACGATACAAATGTTGTTTTCTATACGATGTGATAGCTTCATAGGCGTGGTTAATATCAGGCATTGAGGTAATATTTTTGAAAACTTTTTGGATTACTCCCACACTTGTACAACATCATCCAACTCGGCTCGTTTTCGTGGTTTTGGGGGCTCTTTTGCTGTGCCCAGATAAAGAAATCCAATGATTTCTTCCTGGTCTCCAAAACCTAAAGCCTGCTTGACCTCAGGATCATAGGTGGGCCACTCCGTTAGCCATTGTCCGACATACCCTAGAGAATGGGTGGCTGTCAAGATGTTTTGACACACCGCCCCGCCTGATAAGCGTTGCTCCAATAAAGGAATTTTACATTCTGCTTGCAGGAAAGCGGCAATCACTAGTAAAATAGGCGCTCGCTGTGGACGAAGCTGCTCTCTTTCGATAACTGCTTGATTGGCATTCGGATTATTCTTCTGATAAACTTCTGCCAATTGTTCACCTAACTTTTTTTGTCCAGGTTTGTATAAAATTTTAATTCGCCAGGGGGCTAATTTTCCATGATCAGGCACACGTATTCCTGCTCTGAGAATCAGTTCCAGCTCTTCAGATGTGGGCCCAGGTTCTGTCATATTAGCAGCAACCACAGAGCGTCTGTTCAGTAAGAGATCTAAAGTGGGATTAATCATTTCAACTTTCTTTAAAAAATATTTACAGAATTAGTAAGAAGACTTCTCAAGTTTCTCATAAAAAAAAGTAAAAAACACGTAAAACTACGGATAGACAAGCAAAATTCTGATGTGTAAATTGGGCATGCAACATGCCCTACTGAAATACCGTAAAGATAGAACTTCTTGAAATAAGGCCAACCTTGCATCCAGTTTCTACCGACCTTCCAGACGATTCGATCAGCACATGGCGCCGTTTTTTTGGTGTTTTCCGCTACAGCCGACGGGCCATTGAGCTAGTCTGGACAACCAACCGCCGACTGACCCTATTTTTGATTGTTTTTACTCTCGCCGCAGGAATTTTCCCTGCCGGTATGGCCTATGTAGGACAGTTGATTGTGGATGGAGTTGTGGCAGCCATTGGAAAAGCAGAGCCAAAGTCTTTGTTCAATTCCCAATCCGTCTGGTTTTTTGTAGCTTTGGAAGCGGCTTTAGTGATGGGATTGACGGGTTCTCAGCGAGGGATTTCTCTCGTTCAATCGCTTTTTCGGGCACAACTGGGGCACCGAGTTAACACGATGATCCTGGAAAAAGCGGTAACCCTGCAATTGAAAAATTTTGAGGATTCTGAATTTTATGACAAGCTCACTCGTGCACGCCGAGAAGCCTCCACTCGCCCTTTGAGTCTCGTTAATAGAACATTTGGTCTGATGCAGAACCTGATTTCTTTAGCCAGCTATACCACCTTGTTGTTTCAATTTTCTCCGTTTGCTGTACTCATTTTAGTCATTGGAGGATTGCCTGCTTTCCTGGCAGAAACTAAATTTTCTGGAGATGCCTTTCGTTTATTTCGTTGGAAATCTCCAGAAACCCGTATGCAGATGTACTTAGAGAGTGTACTGGCCCGAGAAGACAGTGTCAAAGAAGTCAAACTCTTTCAAATTGGTCCTCTACTACTGCAACGGTATCGAGACATTTTCAACAAATTATATATAGAAGACCGAAACCTGACGATACGGCGGGATGTATGGGGCTACTTGTTGGGTTTGATTGGGGTTGTAGCGTTGTATGTTGCCTATGCCTGGATTATTTATGTCACAATTCTTGGGGAGATTACCTTAGGACAAATGACCATGTACCTGCTGCTGTTCAAACAGGGGCAAGCCTCGGTTTCAGCAATTTTGACGGCAATTGGTGGGATGTATGAAGACAATTTGTACTTATCGAATCTCTATGAGTATCTGGAACAAGAAGTTTTGGAAAAAGATGGAGCCCTCTCTGTTGGTTCCCAACCAGGAACAGGGATTTGCTTCGAAAACGTATCGTTTACTTATCCTGGAACGGACACCCCGGCACTGCACAACATTTCATTTCACTTGCGTCCAGGAGAAAGCTTGGCTCTTGTGGGAGAAAACGGTTCTGGCAAAACGACACTGGTCAAGCTGCTCTCACGCCTGTATGATCCTTCCAATGGCCGAATTACTCTGGATGGTTTAGATCTCCAGGATTGGAGAGCGGATACGTTGCGCCGACGCATTGGTATCATCTTTCAAGATTTTAAACGCTATCAATTTCCTGTTGGTGAAAATGTTGGGGTCGGGGATGTGGACCACTTTATGGATGAAGGTCGTTGGAAAGATTCGGCAGTCAAAGGACTGGCTGCTCCGTTCATCGAAACCTTGCCTGATGGATTTTATACGCAATTGGGCCGATGGTTCAAAGGAGGGAGAGAACTATCAGGAGGTCAATGGCAAAAAATCGCTCTTTCACGCGCATTCATGAGAGAAAGAGCAGACATTTTGGTACTTGACGAACCAACCGCTTCAATGGATGCAGGAGCGGAAGCAAAAATTTTTGAACATTTTCGCAGTCTGACACAGGATAAGATTGCCATTCTCATTTCCCATCGCTTCTCCACGGTACGCATGGCAAATCGGATTCTTGTGATGCAGGATGGGAAAATCATCGAACAAGGCAGCCATGAAGAATTAATGGAGTTGGGTGGACAGTACGCACGGCTGTTTCTCATTCAAGCTGAGGGGTACCGATAACCTAGCCAACCTCCTCATTTGATGTATGGTTTCTCTGACAGCACATTCATTGACGATACAAGGAAACGGAACTGTTTCTGGTCACAATTCGTGTTTCTCCAATTTTCAGGGTTTGGAACCGATATTCTGGTATATCGGCTTGTTTTAAAGCATCCTTTAGCCGTTTGGGTGGTTCATCGACAGGTTCAGCTGTTAAGGGAAAGGTGCCCCAATGGATTCCGAAAGATTGTTTGGATTGAATATCCAGATGAATCTTGACAGCTTCTGCAGGATTGACATGCATATTTTTCATGAACCATCTGGGAGCATAAGCCCCAATTGGAATCAAGGCAATGTCAAATTCAGGGAATGCATCTCCTATTTGTTTAAATTGATACGGGTTGTATCCGGTATCTCCCCCAAACCAAATATGAATGTCATCGATTTGGATGACCCAAGAAGCCCATAAACTTTCAAAACGATCCCACAATCCCCTTCCTGACCAATGCTGTGACGGGGTTGCTGTAATTTGCACCTGGTCCTTTGTCAAAGAATCCCACCAGTCGAACTCTTGGATGTGTTCTCTGGAAACTCCGACATCATCAAACCATTGTAGGTGTCCTAACGGAATAACCCACTGGGTATTATTGCCGATTTGCTGTACAGTAGAAAAATCCAAATGGTCATAGTGGTTATGGCTGATTATCACAAAATCTATTTTGGGCAAATCCTCCAATCTCAAGGCTGGTGGATGAACTCGTTTGGGACCTGCAAAGTTGAAAGGTGAAGCATATTCAGAAAAAATCGGGTCGGTTAATATCGTAAGTCCCTGGTATTGAATCAGGAATGTCGAATGTCCAATCCAGGTGATCTGGGGAGCAATACCTGGATTTTGAATAGTCGCTAGAACAACCTGTTGGGTTGGTACCGTGTGTTTGTTTGCTTCATAGTCAGCCCATTTTTCTTCCCCGAACAAACGCATGCTCATGAAAGAAAAAAAACTTTTTTTCTCCTCGTTCACATAAGGATTTTTGAATCCATTTTTTGTGTGATGCTCTTTTACCCCTAAATTATCAGAATCGGTTTGAGCTAAACCGATACATCCAGATAGATGCCATACCATGATCATGGTCCAGAACAAAATGTGTTTTTTCATCAAACAGAATGCTCTAAGGTGATTTTTCTTTACCAAAATCTCCTAAATGTGTTCAAAATATATATGTGGGCTTGATCATATTTTCGAACATTTTGTCTGCTGAGCTTGTCGAAACAAAACTAGTGTGTTCTCTTCGACAAGCTCAAAGAACACGTCTATCAATACATGAAAGGTGTTTGTCGGACAAAAATATGATCAAGCCCATATATGTTGTAACAAATACATGATTATGATACATTTTTTGGACAATGTACAATCCATACTACAATTGACAATAGAAATTGTTAAAGAAAACACGGTCAGTACACTTGTTTAACAGCTAAAAAACGATGGTTTCTATCCCAGGAGAAAAAATGAAATTTGACAAAACCACTGATTCAGTGACAGCGCGTAATTCTATACAATCCAAAACTCTTCCAGACCTGACACAAAAGATAGAAAAAAAAGATGTAGCCCCCTCAACAGCCCTTTGTGTCTGTGGTCATTCCATAAAATATCCAAACTGTGACGGAAATGCCTGCTGGGGATGGGACTAAGGCGCTGCAGCCCCCATTCAAGACGAATCTTATTTGATCGGATCAACTTTTTGTCGAGTCATCAACTGAGTCATTTTATTTCGTAATAAATCCATTTTTTGCGAGTTATGCTGAGATGGAATGGCACACCGAAGGAGAAATTCATTCTTCTGTAAATACTCTCTGGTAACATCTCGTGGGGTGATTTGCTTATTACATAACGATAAAACACAGGCAACCAAATCCTTTAAAATATTGAAATTCAATTGGGATGTGTATTGCTTATGGGGAATCGATCTTGTGATTTTTCCATACTTTTCCATCGCTGTTTTATAGCATTTAGAAATATCTTCATGATAATCTTGTGCCTGGATTCCAAACTCTGTGCGAAAGGGTAGGCTGGGCCCTACCATGTTCTGTTCATATTCAATCAAAGACGCTTTGTGAATACTAAACTTCATTTCTCCTTCCGCATATGCCAGGAGTGCTTCTAAGTAGGTTGTCAACTTATTCACTTTTTCTTTCTTTCTCCCAATCTGTGCATCAGTGAGCCGATCCAGAATCCCTTTTTTCTGCACTTCCTGTGTTCCCTCTTCATTTTCTTCTGGAGTTTCTTCTTTTTTACCATTCGTTGCTTTTTCTTCGGTTCCTCCTGCGGATGTCATCTGATCAACCACCCGAATGAGTCCATTTAATGTTCCTCGACACAGTGGGAACCATTTGAGATCATTGATGATATTCAAGATATATTCATAGACCTTCCCTTTTTGTGCTTTTGTCAATGATTTAAAACCATTTTTTTCATGCCTTTTGAGCTCAGTATATGTCCATTGTTTTTCAGTCTTTTTTTTCTGTTCCACTTTTTTTTGAGAGGCGGTTCTTACTGCTTTTTTTCTGATATCACGTCGGCTGTATTGCACTTTTTCTTTTTTTTCCTCCTCTTTTTCTTCCTCCAGGTATTTTTTTAGCTTTGTGTAAAAGAACCGAATTTGATGTTCAATCACCGCTTTACTATTTCCCAGGCTTACTTTGAAAGCTGTTGATCGAATTTCCATGTCTTTAGCCGGCTTTTCCTTTTTTCCTTCACGAATCACCCGCTGGTGTTGTTCAATTGTGGAAGACTTGGAGTAGATATCCTCTAAATACTCAACCCTCTTTTTCAAATTGATTAAGTATTGTTGTTGGGCATGCACCAACACCTGGACCGTTATTTCTGAAGGATCGTGTTGGACGGCAATATAGGCATGGATCAACGCTCGACGATAATGCTCCATTTGGCAACTCGCATGTTTACCAAAATCCAGGAAGGCACGTACACACATGGCTCGTGCTTTTCCATTTTTCTTATTTTTCTCCAGTCGACGTGCATTCTCGATGAACTCAGTCCGAATTTCTCCTGGAATCGCACGTTTTCCGATATAGCTGTATAAATCTTCACATTGAGAAATTTGTATTTTCGACTTGGTAAAGATCGAGAGAAATGTTTGCCCAGAGGAACCTTCCTTCTTGATGAGTTGAAGGATCCTGTTTATTTCACCTCGCCAGTGCGCATGTTTTAGCCAGGGGATACAGGAGGCTTTGTCAACCCGCACTCTGGTATTTTGAAAACCTTCCTTGGGGCTACTGTTGACATCTCTACCATAGTAATAGTTCAGTGCAGAAGCTTGAACATCCTTTCCACTAATCATTGGTCATCGTTAATTAAGGTATTTCTTTTTGAGCAGCACTTAGTTCTTGGACGGTCTTTTCATAGCATTGTATCAGTTGACTAACCAGTATTTTCCCTTCAGAAAAGTCATTTTGTTTTCCTTTTTCCTGAAGAATACTGCATAGTGCTGCCAATTGATGGGTGCCGACACTGGTGCAGCTCCCTTTAAGATGATGAGCAATTGCCGTTAAATCTTCTGCATTTTCTTCATGAATGCATTGCTGGATTTTTTCAATCTGCATTGGAGTCTGTTCCACAAACATCGAAATTAAGGTATTTCTCAATTTGGGAGACATCTTGGTGATGAATCTATGATCAATGAGTGGTGTCGCAGTCGTTGATGTGACAGAAGTATGTTCTGTCAATGGAGCCTCCTTGTCTTTCTGAAAACGTAAATATTTGTTCAAAACAGGAAGGAGCTTTTCCATATCAAGCGGCTTCGTTAAATATTCGGTGATGCCTGCAGAAGCAGCATCGGTCTGCTTTTCAAGAAAGGCATCCGCAGAAAGAGCAATGATTGGAATTTGCCCAAATACAGGCTGTGTGCGGATTTGCCGGGTCGCTTCCAATCCATCCATCTGGGGCATGTGCATGTCCATTAAGATCAAATCAGGAAGACTGCCCTTAGTATGGAGATCAATCAATTTTTCAACTCCTTGTATCCCATTGGATGCTAGCTCTACTCTAATGTGCAATTCTTCAAGTAAAGCAATAATCATTTCCTGGTTCATCGGATTATCCTCAACCACCAAAATAAAATTGTCGGGAGCATATTGTTCGCTTTCCTGTTGATGGCCGGAATGCTGTTTTTGTTGTAAATCGATGCTATCAGTCGTCTTTTCCTCTTTTAATGGGATTTTGAAAGAAAAAGTAGATCCTTTGCTGACTTCACTTTGTACCCAAATATTTCCTCCCAACATATTTACCAGTTTTTTGGTAATTGCCAACCCAAGACCTGTTCCCCCATATTCACGAGTGGTGGAACTGTCCACCTGTTCAAAGGAATCAAAAATAGCCTCCCAACGCCCAAAAGGAATGCCAATGCCTTTGTCCATTATTTGGAACAAGATGTGCGGTGAATCTTTGGAAACTATCATTTGAACAGATCGGCCACTGGGAGTGAATTTGATGGCATTGCTGATCAGATTCATCAAAATTTGGTTGAGTTTGACACGGTCAGTGATGATGTTTTCAGGCAATTTTGTATCCAGAGAGTATGTGAAAAAAATTTCTTTTTTTTGAGTTTGTGCCAGATAAATCTGATAAAGACTTTCTACTAATTGCTTCAGGGAAAATGTTTGTTCCTCAACATCCATCTTTTCGGCTTCAATTTTTGACAAATCCAAAATATCATTGATCAAACCATAAAGGTTGTCTCCTGCAATTTGAATATTCTCCAGTTGCTTGGTAAAGGATTCTGGTAACTCCATAGACTGGGCCCTTTTTGTCAAAATTTGAGCAAATCCATTGATGGCATTGAGAGGCGTTCTGATTTCATGACTCATATTTGCTAAAAACTGGGATTTAGCATTATTCGCCCGCTCCGCCTGCTCCTTAGCCGCACGTAATTCTTCTTCGATGAGTTTTCTCTCCGAAACATCCTCATGGGCCGCAACCCAGACTAAACCATATTCTTTATGCTCAAAAGTGGAGATATTCATGCGGCACCAGAATTGGGAACCATCTTTACGAGTGACTTTGGACTCACCCCTCCACCTTTTCTTTTCTGCCAATGCCCGAAAAATTTCTTCTCCCAGTCCTCCAACTGAATTGTCTGCAAGTGGGCAATCGACCATTTCAACATAGCAGTGATTCAACTCTCCAGAATTGTAAAGAAACATTTGATCAAATTGTGGGTTTGTCCATAGAAATGAACGGTCTTCAGCCTTGACTAAAGCCACTCCCTCTTCCATATGTTCGAGGATCTGCTTATCCAATTTTAGTATATTTTCCAATTCTATTTTATCCGTCAAGTCGTGAACAATCCCGACAAATAAAATCTTGTCTTCAATTTTAGCTTCACTCACGGATAGATAGATTGGGAGAGTAGTCCCGTCTTTTCTCTGTCCTGTGGTTTCTCGACCACTTCCTATAATCTCTGATTGTTTTGTCCTTAAATAGTTCTCTATGTATCTCTGGTGCTGTTCCCGGTGTGGTGAAGGTATGAGCAAACTGATATTATTGCCAATCAATTCTTCTGCGGTATAGCCAAACAATTCCTCCAAAGCTGGATTGACCAGTTCAATAATCCCTTTTTTGTTGATAGTAATCACTCCATCAACAGCCTTTTCTATGATTGTTTGCAGCCTGAATTCGCTTTCTCGTAGTTGCCGCTGGGCCGTCTTACTTGCTGTAATGTCACGGATAATAGCCTGAATTGCGGGTTTGCCCCCATAATTAAATGGGATGCCTGTCACTTCTGTCTCAAGTTCCTTTCCATCCAGACGAATCAATTTCTGTTCCATGGAAGTCGCGTTTGTTTTGTTTTCGACGACTTCTTTCATTCGTTGTTTAACAATGTTCCGATAATCAGGATGTATATAATGGATAACAGGCGTTCCGGTCAGTTGCTCAGCCTTTGTTGCGCCAAGGAGGTGAATTGCAGCAGGATTGACAAAGACAATTTGACCTTCACTGTGAACGATAATGGCACTGGGGGAAGTTTCCACCAATGTTCTATATTGATGTTCACTTTTCCTAAGTGCTGTTTCTGCATTTTTTAAGCGTATTGTAGAACGGATATGAGCCAATAGCTCTCTGTCGGGAATCGGATGCATGATGTACCCATCAGCTCCAGATTCCAATCCAATGGATTGATCTTCTGAGTTTTTTTGTGAATCAGAGAACATCATAACATAAGTGTTGTTAGCCTCTTGACTGGCCTTGATACGTTGACACAGTTCAATCCCACTCATGTCCGTAAGATTCACATTCAGTAATACCAAGTCGGGTGCCTCTTCTGCTACTATTCGAAGACACTGTTCTCCTGTAGATGTTTCCCAAACCCTATAGCCTGCTGATCGCAGAACCAGGCTGGTCGCAATCAAGACTTCTGGCTGATCTTCTACGACAAGGATGCTGTTTTGTTCCATCGATTTTTTGAATGGGGGTCGGCTCATGTATCATCAATGGCATTTTTGCCATTGCTCAACTGCTGATATACTTTTCCAATTCGCGAATTGTGTACTCCTGGTAGGAAATGATCTGCTTGATAACATCACCAAGGGTGATGATGCCAATCAATGTTTTTTCATTGGCCAGGACAGGCAAATGCCGGATATGTTTCTCAGTCATCAAGGCCATACATTCTTCAATGGACGTGTTGGGATTGACATAACAAACTTCACGCGTCATCAACTCGCTCACTGGCGTATCTTTCGAAGATTTTCCCTGCAATATCACTTTGCGAGCATAGTCCCGCTCAGAAAATATTCCAACCAGTTTTCCTTTTTTAGTGACCAACAAAGCACCAATGTTTTTTTCTGCCATGAACTCCAAAGCTTCATATGTAGTCGTTTCCGGCTCAACCGACCAGATATCACTGCTTTTAGAGCGTAAAAGTTTTTCTACCGTTTCCATAATTTTTCTCCATATTTTTAAGTAACTGATGTCATGCGAACGAAGCTTGAGTAAGCTTTTCCTCATTTATCTTAAATCCCTCAAAGGAATTCAGCATCTGGAATTCAGTGGTTTTTCTCCTAATCAGTGCACTCTTGAAATAGATTAGGAGAAGCATAGTAATGTACATTAAGAAACGACTATTTTTTCCATTCTAACTTCTGAATCCTGACTCCTGGATACTTTCGAGTGAACAATTTCCATACTTTTATGAAAGATGAACTTTCCGCAAAAAATATACACATAACGTGAGTTAAGTAAATCACAACATGTTAAAGTCCCAAAGCCTCATATGCTTCCAGGACTAAATCAACAATTCTTGTATTGTCAATCAATGTCCGATCAAATATCGGAACTGAGCGTTTTTCAAACCAAATTTCTTCACCAGA